>JARFRD010000122.1 GCA_029287435.1 Gammaproteobacteria bacterium | reverse complement strand
AAAGTCGGCATCGCGAGCATTGCTCTGGATGTTATCTTCTAACACTTAGAGAAATCGCCAAAGCCCGGCTGTGCCGGGCTGGCACTTTTTTATCATGAATACACGCAATCATATCCACCAGAAAAATATCATGGATAGTTCAGGTTTGCTTCCAAATACAAACTGGAAGGCAGGTCTGTTGCATATTGCGATTCTTGTGACTTTTGTTTTTCTGACACAAATCTCGGCTGCACGCGCAGACATGGTATTTGATTTTCAGATGAAGCTCGCAAAGAAAGGGAATGCAGAAGCCCAGTACAAGGTTGGCGAGATGTATGAAGCCGGTCGTGGCGTAGACGTCAACAAGGACGAGGCGATGAAGTGGTTTACCCAGGCAGCGGATGGCGGCAGCCAGAACGCGAAAGATAAACTGCTTTATGTCGATATGGAAAAAAACGGTCTGACCAAGGATAACAAGGCAGAATATGAGGGCTTAAAAACCAGGGCAAAAGGCGGTAATGAATATGCGCAGTATTATCTGGGCATGATGTATTCACACGGTGTTGGCGTTAAGAAAAACTATAATAAGGCTGACGACCTGCTTGGTAAAGCATCACTGGCAGGTGTCACAGCTGCTGAAACAGAGCTGGTTAAAGTCAGGGAAGTAAACCAGAGTGCGCAGCTGCGTGCCCAACGTGAGGCTGAAAGAAAACGCATGGCAGCTGAAGACACCAAGCGCAAGGAAGAAGAACGTAAAAAGATAGAAGCCAGGAAAAAAGCGGATGAGGCAGATCGTCGCAAGCGTGATGCCCAGGCTGCAGCTCAGAAACAAAAAGCCGCTGAACAGAAAGCCAGGGCTGAGAGAGAGGCAGCTGCGAAAAGAGAAGCCGAACAGCAGCGTTTGCTGGCTCAAAGAGAAGCCGAAGCAGCCGAACGCGAGCGTCAAAAGCAGGCATTACTGGCAGAACGCCAGAAACAGGAAAAAAAGAAACAGGAGAAATTCGAATCTGATCCCTGTTCCGGAAAGTCCGCCAGGTTCCTCTCTACCTGCCGCTAACCGAAATAATTGCAAGTATCCCAAAACACAGCCCGGATTATCCGGGCTGTGTCGTTTATAATGGCTGAAAACTGCAATTGAATAACTGAGTTGTGACAAGAAAAAAGGTCCGCAAGAAGACCGCGAAGAAAACCCCATCCCGTAAATCCGTTCGATCTTCCCGAAGACAGGGTAGTGCAAAAAGCCGGTCTCGAAAACGTGCGCGTCGCAGGTTTTTACCCGCCTGGTTGAGCAGAATCTCTTTTGGCTGGTCGATGGTGGTGTTCATTCTCATCGCCTCCGCTTACCTGGTCTGGCTGGATTACCGCGTAGTCGATCGCTTTACGGGTCGTATCTGGTCTCTGCCCGCCAGGGTGTATGCACGTCCACTAGAGCTTTATGAGGGGAAAAAACTTACCGTTGATGAATTGTTGTTCGAGCTGAATAACCTTGATTACGTCAGTGTCAGCACACCACCGTCCAGGCCGGGGCGCTATCACCACTGGGACGATCACTTCGAGATCAAGACACGCGCCTTTCAATTCTGGGATGGTAAGGAAGACAGTCACACGATTCGCGTTGATATCGATGGAGACACCGTTTCCGGTTTATATGATCTCTACACGCAAAAAGATGTGTCACTGGTACGGCTCGATCCTGCCTACATAACCGGAATCTTTCCTTCCCATGGCGAAGACCGCATCCTGGTAAAGCTTGAAGATACACCCGAAATTTTTCGTGAGATGCTCATTATGGTCGAGGACCGCAGGTTCTATGAGCACCATGGTGTCGATCTGAAATCGATCGCACGCGCCCTGGTGGTGAATATCAAGGCAGGCAAAACTGTACAGGGTGGCAGTACCATCACGCAGCAGCTGGTCAAGAATATGTTCCTGACCTCGGACAGGAATCTCTGGCGCAAGATCAACGAAGCCTTGATGTCGGTATTGCTGGAGCTGCATTATGGCAAGCAACAGATTCTTGAAACATACTTGAACGAGGTTTATCTCGGTCAGGACAGCGAGCGGGCAATTCATGGCTTTGGTCTCGCCAGTGACTTTTATTTCGGCAAGGCAATAACAGAGCTGGACCTTGATCAGATGGCAACACTGATTGGAATGGTCAAGGGTGCTTCTTACTATAACCCTGTGCGCAATCCGCAACGATCTACGCAACGACGCAATGTTGTGCTTGATGTTGTTCAGCAGCAGGGATTAATCAGTCCGCAACAGGCAGCACTACAAAAACAGAAGCAGCTTGTTGTCACCAGCCGCAGTAATCGCGCACGTTATCCGGCATTTGTAAACCTGGTTAAACGTCAGCTGGTGCGGGATTATGCTGCAGAGGATCTCAAGTCCGAGGGCTTGCTGATATACACAACGCTGGATCCCTATGTGCAACATCAAACAGAAGAGGCCATTATCAACTGGGTGCCTGCGCTGGACTGGAACAAGGTCGGTCTGCAGGCAGCAGCTGTTGTCGTGTCGCCGGGTAATGGTGAAGTACTGGCGATCGTCGGGGACAGTAATCCGTCATACTCAGGATTCAACCGAGCGCTCGATGCGCAACGTCATATCGGTTCACTGATCAAGCCAGTGGTTTACCTTGCTGCGGTCACGCATAAAGAACGCTATACACTGGGCAGCGTTTTGTCAGACACACGGCTGCGTATTCAGGGTGAAGATAAAAAGATATGGGAGCCGGAAAATTATGATAAGCAATTCCATGGTGATGTCATCATGTACGAAGCGTTGCTGAAATCGTACAACATCCCGGCTGCAAGGCTGGGACTTGAGCTGGGCCTGGCTGATATCACCAGTACTCTCAAAAAACTGGGCAGCGACAAAGTCATACCGCCGTATCCTTCCGTTACCCTTGGCGCGTTTGATATGTCGCCGTTTGAAATGGCGCGCGTATACCAGACTTTTGCTGCCAATGGTTTTAACAGTTCACTTCGCAGTGTACGTGCTGTACTCGATGCACATGCGAATCCACTGCAACGTTACGAGCTTGATGTTAATCGCGACACGGACCCGGCAGCCATTTCGCTGATTAATTTTGTTTTACATAATGTCACCCAGTCCGGTACAGCAAAACGTCTTGCAGAGGAACTGGACTTCGCTGTTGCCGGCAAGACAGGGACTTCGGATGATCTCAATGACAGCTGGTTTGCCGGCTTCTCAGGTGACAAGCTTGGCGTTGTCTGGGTTGGCTTTGACGATCATCGTACTACCGGTTTAACCGGTTCCAGCGGTGCCATGCGAATCTGGTCGCAGTTATTTAAGTCCATATCAACAACACCGTTCAGAGCGGAGATGCCTGCCGATGTACACATGGTGTGGATCGACCGGGAGAGTGGGCTGCTCAGCGATAAGGGCTGTGAAAATGCGGTAGAATTACCGTTTATCAAGGGCTCCGAACCAGCAGAATCCGCCGAGTGTGCACCGGGTGGATCTCCATTGGACTGGCTAAAGAATATATTTAAATAATGCAACACTACCTCCATACGTTAATACTTATTGCTGTCAGCCTGAGCCTGTTTGCCTGTGCACCATCACCTTACCAGCGCCCTGATGCTGAAGCGGGTATTGATAGCGACGAGTCAACGATACTGGCCATGGCCGGACAGACCTGGTCAGGTTATTCCGAGAATACCCTGCCTGCGGTCGATGAATTAATGAAGCAGGCAGATACGCTTCTCGCTGCGAACAACCTCGATGCAGCTTCAGAAAAAATAGAACGCGCCTTGCGCATTGATTCTGGATTCGCACCTGCCTGGAGTCGTTTATCCAGTATTGCACTCGCAAACAATAATCCCACGCGTGCCATCCAGATGGCTAAACGCAGTAACAGCCATGCCGGTAATTCTATTGAACTGAAAAAGCTCAACTGGGAATTTATCCGCGAAGCCAGTGACATGATGAATGACGTTGAGGGCATGGAAAACGCCGACAAGGCAATCGGCATCCTGAACAGTCTCTGATAATGGATAAACCCTCTCAACTGCTGGGCGAACAGGGGCCATTCAATGACTGTATTGATGGTTACCAGGTGCGTACCAGCCAGCAGGCTTTGAGTGACACCATTCTTGCTAATATCGATGAGGGCGGTGTGCTCACTGCAGAAGCCGGCACAGGTATTGGTAAAACCTTTGCCTATCTGGTACCTGCGGTTATATCCGGAAAAAAAGTCATTATCTCGACGGGTACCAAGCATCTGCAGGATCAACTGTTTCAGTCTGATCTGCCACGTGTACTGGCAGCGCTCGATATCCCTGTAAAAACAGCATTACTCAAAGGCCGCGCCAACTACCTTTGTGTACATCGTCTCGACATTGCGCCTCACCTCGGATTTATGAACAAGCTCACGCGATCTGATTTGCAGAAGGTCAGGGAATGGTCTGGTATCACCGAAACGGGTGATATCGCGGAACTTGATAGCGTGCCTGAAGACTCGATGGTGTGGCCGATGGTGACATCGACTGCAGAAAACTGTCTTGGCGGTGAATGTGATCACTGGAATGACTGTCATATTGTAAAGGCGCGAAAGCAGGCGCAGGAAGCCGACCTGCTGGTAATTAATCATCACCTGTTACTTGCCGATATGACGCTGAAGCAGGATGGTTTTGCCGAGTTATTACCCGGAGGTGAGGTCTTTATTGTCGATGAGGCGCATCAGTTGCACGATGTAGCTTCACGGTTTTTCGGACGATCGGTAAGCAGTCGTCAACTCATCGGTCTGGCAAAAGATGCGATTGCAGAACAGGTTAACGATGCGCCAGATATGGCAGAGATTCGTGAGTATGCCGAGGCGCTGGAAACCAGTGCGCGTGATTTCAGATTGGCCCTGGGTGATACCGGGCAGCGCCAGGCATGGCGACAGATCCAGTACAAACCTGCAGTCAAAGCAGCCGTATCAGAGCTACTCACAGCCTTACAGGAATTATCGGATGTGTTGAGCGTAGCAGCCGAACGTAGTCGTGGACTTGACCAGTGCCATCAACGTTGCGCCCTGTTGCTCGATACCTTGAAACGTTTCTCGGATGCTGACTATGAGTCGGAAGCCGATGAAGCGTTATCCGACTCCGTGCTCTGGTTTGAAAGCTGGTCACGCAGCTTCATGCTCAATGCAACACCGGTTGATATATCCGGCCTTTTCAGGAAACACACGGACGATTTTGCCGCTGCATGGGTGTTTACGTCTGCGACCTTGCAGGTGAACAAGGATTT
>JARFRD010000065.1 GCA_029287435.1 Gammaproteobacteria bacterium | reverse complement strand
GGTTCTAAGTATCAAAACCAGTATATTTAAGCAGATATATCGTAAGCAAATAACAGCCTGTCATCAAAACAAGTGAAACTGCCAGGCTGGCCCAAAAATTAACCCCCTGGGTAAGCAAAACTGGTAGGCTTATAAAAAGTACCAGTGACGGCAACACTAGCCAGAAAATGCTCCTGGCCAGCATAGCCACCTTCTCAGCATCCTGTGTATCAACATATAGCCAGATCATTGCCAATACCGAGATTATAGGCACTGAAGCGAATACGCCTCCCATTACAGAACTACGTTTGGAAATTTCTGCTATCGCTAATATCAGCACCAATGTGACAACAGTTTTAATTGCAAAATAAAGCATATTATTCTCTGTTAAATACTTTTATCAAAAACTTGTGGGTCGCAACCTTATCTACAAGTGCTTATATCTCTGCTTGCTTCGCTTTCTGTGTAATTGATCCAAACCGTAAATATAATGCGGGGACGACAATCATATTGAGCACTGTGGAACTCAGTAACCCAAACAGAATCACCACCGCCATTGGCGCCTGAATTTCAGAGCCAGGTTCACCTGCACTCAGCGCGAGTGGCACCAGGGCAAGACCTGCTGCGAGTGCTGTCATCAAGATTGGAATCAACCTTTCAATAGCGCCCTGCTTAACAGCAATCAACACATCATCAATATGTTCATGCTTTACCAGATTCTGTATGTGTGCAACCATCATCACACCATTACGAGTTGCTATACCAAATAAGGTAATAAAGCCAATTATCGAAGCAACCGTGAGTACGCCATCCATGGCATAAACACCTAAGACGCCACCAATCAAGGCAAGCGGCAAATTGAGCATGATCAGCAGTGCATCGCGTGCGGAATGAAAAGCAATAAACAGCAGCAGGAATATGCCAGCTATGACGACTGTACCAAGGACGAGAAGAGTACGGGTTGCTGATTCGGCACTTTCAAACTGACCTCCAAATTCAACATGATAACCACGAGGCAGATCGATGTTCTCATCGATACGTTGGCGGATGTCTTCGACCACGCTGTTAAGGTCCCTTTCCGCGACATTGGCCATTATCACAATTTTGCGTTGTACATTTTCGCGACTAATCGTGTTTGGCCCAAGGTCATAGCTGATCTCGGCCAGGGCATGTAGCGGCAACTGCGCACCTTCTCGGGTGGTTATCACGGTTTCCCGAATGGCATCGACATCTTGCTTGGTCTTATCTTTAAAACGCACTACCAGGTCAAAACTTGCCTGACCTTCTAATACACGTGAGACCGTGGTACCAAAATAGGCAGTTCGGATAGCTAGTGCTACATCCTGTATGTGCAATCCATAACGCGCTATAGTCGAACGATCAAAATGCACTCTCAAAAACGGGATATCGGCCTGCTGCTCGACGCTGATATCAACAGCACCTTGCACCCCCTCCACTTCTGACTTGATCTGATTCGCTACTTGCCGCAATTCATACAGGTCATGGCCAAACAGTTTAATTGCGATGTTGGCACGTGTGCCTGATAGCATATGGTCGATGCGATGCGAAATCGGCTGACCGATAACAATATTCATACCTTGTAACGCCGCCAGATCACGCCTCATGGCAGCCAGCATTTCCTGCTTGCTACGATCTTTCATACTAAGAGTCACCTCCATCTCCGAGGCATGAATCCCCTGGGCATGTGGATCCAGTTCAGCACGACCAGTACGGCGTGCCGTGGCAACGACTTCAGGATGTTGCAGCAGGATATTTTCCACGCGGCGGCCGAGTGCATCAGACTGCTCCAGCGACGTCCCCGGCAAGGTCACAGCACTAACGGTCAGGCTGCCTTCATTGAACTCGGGAAGGAACGCTTTACCAGCCTGGCTGATACCATACAGCGCCACTATCAATGCTGCAGCAGCGAAAAGGCTGACGCTCTTCCAGCGGCCAATGGTCACGTTCAGTACAGTCGCATAAAGGTTCTTCAGGACACGAGACAATGCTGATTCATGTCCTAGCTTCACGATACGTGATTGCGGCAGCCACCAGTAACTCAGCACCGGGGTGACGGTGATCGCTACAAGCAGTGAAGCGGCCAGCGAGACGACATAAGCAAAACCAAGCGGCTGCATCAGTCGACTTTCTACACCGGACAGGAAAAACAGGGGCAGGAACACTAGCATGATGATCAGGGTTGCGAATACTATCGAGCCCTGAATTTCACGAGTGGCGTCCAGCACGACATCGAATCGAGATTTCTGTCTGCCCGATTCTATATGCGCATTTTCTCGCAGGCGCCTGACGATGTTCTCCACGACGATAATCGCATCATCTACAAGTGCGCCCAGCGCGATTGCCATGCCACCTAATGTCATGGTATTGATAGTGGCGCCCGTAGCTTTCATCGCAAGGATAGCCGCTACCAGTGAGAGTGGTATAGCGATGAGGGTGATTACTGTGGCACGTATGCTGAGCAGGAAGACAAAAACGATGGCGATAACCAGGATAGCGCCGTCACGCAAAGCGGCCATCAGGTTGTCGATCGATATGGAGATAAAATCAGCCTGTCGGAATAATTGCGTATCAATCTGCATACCTTCGGGCAGCGATTCCTGGATATCACTCAGCACTGCATCCAGACGCCCGGTCAACTCCAGAGTATTGGCCACCGGCTGTTTCTGAATACCAACAACGACTGCTTCCTTACCATTGTAGCCAGCGGTACCCCGAGTAGGTGCAGGCCCTGTTTGTACCTCACCCAGTTGTCGCACCAGGATCGGCAGCTCGTCGCGCATCACCACCAGTGTTTCTTCGATATCATCTACGCTGGTGACGCGGCCTTCGCCATGGATCAATACTTCCTGTCCGCCATCGACATAAAAGCCAGCGGATACGTTTTGATTGGTCCTGGATACTGCATCGATCACCTCGTCCACACTGACCTGATATGCTGCCAGCTGTATTGGATCAAGGTTGACCTGATATTGCATGGTCTGCCCACCATTAGGTATGACTTCGGCAACACCTGGCACGGCCAGAAGACGCGGACGCAGTGTCCAGTCTGCCGCAGTCTTAAGCTGCATCAGGTCGTGCCTATCCGAATGTAAAGCGATGAACATGATCTCCCCCATGATCGAGGTGATAGGCGCCAGAACCGGTGCTGCCTGATCCTGAGGCAGAGAACTATTTGCCAGCTGGAGTTTCTCATTGACAACCTGCCTGGCCTGGTAGATATCCGTACCCCACTCGAACTCCACCCAAACTACAGCGATACCAATACCCGTCGATGAACGTACGCGACGAACACCTGCTGCACCATTTAACGCAGATTCTATAGGGCGGGTAATCAGGTTTTCGACTTCCTGTGGCGCCATGCCATGTGCCTCAGCGACAACGGTTACCGTCGGTGCGGTCAGGTCCGGGAATACATCAACCGGCATACGCAGCGTTTCGTAGCCACCCCATAGCAACAATAACAGAGCGGTGACAAAGACCAGTAGCCGACTTCGTAATGACCAGTTAATCGTTTTTTCTATCATCTCAGTTCCCCGCTAGTGTGCATGGCCATGGCCAGCTTCCGCTGGTCCTGATGCAGCCAGCTTGACCAGGTAGGCTCCCTTGCTAACAACACGTTCACCACTAGCAACGCCGCTTCGGATTTCGATGTATTGCCCATCACGAATACCCGGTTGTACAACGCGGCGCTCAAAAGTCTCACCACCCAGCTCAACATAGACGACGGGCACGCCAGCGTCGCGTACAATCGCCGACAGTGGAATCGACACGCTATTAACCTTGTTGCCGGTAAAAACATGCGACTCCAGCAACATACCTATTCGCAGCTGTTTACCGGGATTGCTGAACTCCAGGATCAGCGGTGCAGTTCGTGTACGAGAATCGATGAGTTGACTGAAAGCAACAAGGCGACCGTTTTTGTCTTTGCCCGTGGTCGTGATAAAGAACGGGTTTTCAATGCCGGGCAGTGATATCCAGGCACCATCAACATCCGCCACGCGCATCACGTCTGCTTCAGGAATGCGAATCTCCAGCCACAGTTTTTCCGGATCTATAATGTGAAAAATCGGCTGCCCCTTCTGCATATAGCTACCCGCGGTGGCGTGTACATTGGCAATGACACCATCGATTGGAGCACGCAGAGCTGAGCCACTTACTCCTTTGTTCTGCGCCTGTAGTTCACGTCCGAGTTGAGATCCGACGACGGCCAGAACTTGTCCCTTGCTGACACGTGTGCCGATGGATGGAAAAGTATCGCCGCGCCGCAATAGCTGCCCATCATGTGGGGCGCTGATTTCCGCCTCGCGGTCGGCTGCAGCTTTGATGGTTGCTACAGCACGTATGGTCTCACGGAGTGTACGTTCTTCAACCAGTGCAGTAGCAAACTCAACTTGCCATTGCTGTTCTTTCAGGTAACTGATCGCACCTTCATCATCCCCTTCAGCTTCTTGTGGAATCGCTGTTTTGTCAGCATAAACAGTGTAACGACCGAGATCGTGAGTACTTACCTGGTCAGTTGTTTCCAGAATGAGGGTGACTTGACGCTCTCCGGCATGTTCCGGTACGGCTACGGGTCGAAAAATTCCGGGTATGGATGGTGCATCAATACTGAATTCCTCGTCAGGCAGATTACCGCCACTCAAGATAACGCGTACTTTGCCTTCCGCCACTGGCCTGAAACTGTCAAGCCAGGTAAGGTGCGCTGCAAATGGCGATTCGTTACCGACACTGAACAGGGGGAACTCAACAAATAACTCGGTGAGTTCATTAAAATGCGTTACCGCAGCACTCGGCTCATCTGAGTTTCCGTGACCATGACCGTGA
>JARFRD010000059.1 GCA_029287435.1 Gammaproteobacteria bacterium | reverse complement strand
GTCAGATGCGCGATCTCGGCAGCCGCCTGGTTGCCATCGATTGTCAGGGTCCTGGGTGCATCCATCGTATTCTCCGAAATCGTCCGAAAAGACACTATTTCATACCGTGGATTTCAATGACTTGTGTTATATCAAATTTACATGTGATGTCATACAAGAATAATTGAGACGGTGGGGATGGTTTTTTCACCGCAGAGACGCAGAGTGCGCAGAGTTTATTTTTGTATATAGCTTTGTCGTCATCTCGACCAAAGGGAGAAACCCCTGAATCCACATGACACCATCATGAGATCTCTGCCTTCGGTCGAGATGACATAGCGATTAATGTTCTCGCAGAGGCGCAAAGACGCCAAGTTTGTTTAAGCTGTCATTGCGAGGAGCCCATGCTTTTTATGGGCGACGTGGCAATCTATGTCTTTCTACATCATGCGCCTGGATTGCCGCGCTTCGCTCGCAATGACAGCTGTTATGAACTTGGCGTCTTTGCGACTTGGTGAGAGCTTTAAAAAGTATGTCATTTCGACCGAAGGGAGAAATCTCTGAAATTACATGACACTATCATGAGATCTCTCCCTTCGGTCGAGATGACAGACAAAGCCAGGTACAAGAATAATCCTCTGCGCCTCTGCGGTTAATCAGTGTTGATAAACAGCATTCCTACAGCAGTACCCGCTCAATACCATCGCTATTCACTTTTTGCAGAAACGCGCTTTCCCAGTCATCACCCAGCAGTTGCTTGCACAGTTCAACCACGATGTAATCGGTTTCAAGGCCCGTATCATCGCTATAACGTGACAATCCCTGCTGACACGCGGGGCATGAAGTTAACAGTTTGACCTGGTTTTGAATGTTATTCGGCTGACCCGTAAGTTTGACCAGTCCCTGCTGCAGTTCTTCCTGTTTGCGGTAGCGCAGCTGATCGGCAATGTCGGGCCGTGCTGTACCCAGTGTGCCTGATTCGCCACAGCAACGATCGGACAACTGTACTTGCTGTTGCATCAGGCTGGAGGCGACCTTGACCGGGTTATAGGTCTTCATCGGTGTGTGGCAGGGGTCGTGGTACAGGTAGCGCGTATCAGCTGTATTAGTTACAGTGATATTTTTTTCCATCAGGTATTCGTGAATATCCAGCAGCCGGCAACCGGGGAATATTTTTTCGAATTCGTATTTGAGCAGCTGGTCCATGCAGGTACCGCAGCTGACGATCACGGTTTTAATGTCGAGATAGTTAAGCGTGTTGGCGATGCGATGAAACAGCACACGGTTAGCGGTGCTGATAGCATGGCCTTTATTGTGATCGCCGTTTGAAGCTTGTGGGTAGCCGCAGCACAGGTAGCCTGGCGGTAGTACAGTTTTTGCACCGGCTTTATACAGCATGGCTAACGTGGCCAGGCCGATCTGACTGAACAGACGTTCGGAGCCACAACCCGGAAAATAAAACACCGCATCAGAATCATTCGTGGTTTTCTGTTCATCCCGAATAATCACCACCTGCGTCGGATCCTCGGCAGTGATCAAGGAGCGCAATGGTTTTTTCGGTACGGGTGCACGCATGGGTTTGCGCACCAGGTGCACGATCTGTTGACTAGCCCGGGTGTTACCCGTGGTTGATGGCGGTATGCGGTTTTTACTGCCGAGTAGACCGATGTTCTTAGCGAACCCATGTGCCATGTTAAGAATTTTAAAACCCGCCTGCGCCATGCCAATGCGCATCACCTTGATCGCCGTGGGATCGGTGACATTCAGAAATTGCATGGCTGCCCAGCTGCCAAGATTGAATTTCTTTTGCTTGCGATCCTTCAGGATCTTGCGCATGTGAATCGATACATCGCCGAAGTCAATATCGACAGGGCAGGGGTTAAGGCACTTGTGACACACGGTGCAATGATCAGCAACATCATTAAGGTCGCCAAAGTGCTTCACTGACAGACCACGACGGGTCTGTTCTTCATAGAGGAAGGCTTCGATAATGAGTCCCGTGGCGAGGATTTTGTTACGCGGTGAATACAGCAGGTTCGCACGGGGTACGTGTGTCATGCATACCGGTTTGCATTTACCGCAACGCAGGCAATGCTTGATGTCATCGTTTAGCAGGCCGAGTTCGCTTTGTTCAAGAATCAGTGCTTCCTGCTGTACCAGGGCAAGCGATGGCGTGTAAGCGTTATCAAGCCCCGAGCCCGGCATTAACTTGCCCTTGTTAAAGCGGCCTTCGGGATCGACTTCTGTTTTGTATTGTACAAACGCTTCGAGCTTGTCGGCTTCGAGGAACTGGATTTTCGTCAGCCCGATGCCGTGTTCGCCGGAAATAACACCACCAAGTTGCTGCGCGAGTTGCATCACGCGTTCAACCAGCCTGTCGGCTTCGTGCAGCATCTTGTAGTTATCCGAATGCACCGGAATATTGGTGTGAATGTTGCCATCACCCGCATGCATGTGCAGTGCGATAAACAGCCGGTTGTTTTTTATCGCGATGTGCTTGTTACGCAGCGCGTTACGTAACGGCTCCAGTTCCTGGCCACGGAAGATTTCGCGCATGCGTTGCTTGATTTCATCGCGATAGGAAATGCGAATATCACGTCGCAGCAACATATCAATGATACGGTCATCACTCTGGATTAATGCCTGCTCGGCATCGTTCAATAGATGTTGGTATGACGTGACCGCTTCGTCCATGTGTTCGGCAAGGCTGGACCAGCGTTCGCGTACCTTATGCAGGTGCTCGCGTGCGAGATCAAGCTTGGCGCGGAAGATGGCGCGGTTCTCGTCGCTGTCGTCAAAATACTCGTCTTTCCTGAGTTCAGGAAAATCGCCTGACAGGTGATCCAGAAACGCATCGACACTTTCAAGCTTGTTGGCGATGGATTGTTCGATATTGATGCGTTCGATACCAATGCTGTAGTCACTGAGCCGTTGCAGTGGAATCACCACGTCCTCGTTAACCTTGAATGCGTTGGTATGCGCAGAGATCGCTGCCGTGCGTGCGCGGTCGAGCCAGAAATGGCGCCGCGCTTCAGGACTGGTGGCGACAAAACCTTCGCCGTCACGTGCTTTGACTTTCTTCAGTACTTCAGTAACGGCATCATCCAGTTTGCTTTCATCGTCACTGGCGATATCTGCGAGCAAAACCATGCGCGGACGTTCGCGACCGGGCGCCTTGGTTGTATAGCGCACGGCCTTGATGTAACGCTCGTCGAGGTGTTCCAGACCCGCAAGTACGACTTCGCTGGCAGCATCAATGTAATCTTTGAGTTCGACGATAGCTGGAATCGCGTGCGAGATCTCGAAACCGAAAAATTCGAGACATACGGTGCGAATATGTTTCGGCATGCGATGCAGGATGAAACGTGCCGAGGTGATAATACCGTCGCAACCTTCCTTTTGAATACCCGGCAGACCGGAAAGAAACTTGTCGGTAACATCTTTGCCGAGTCCGGCCTTGCGGAATGTTGCGCCGGGCATGCGTAACATACGTGGCTGGCCAATCTGTGTCTTACCGTCGCGTTTAAATTCGCGGATACAGAAAACGACTTCATCCTGTTCGTGGATCTTGCCCAGGTTATGGTGAGAGCGTTCAATCTCCAGCCAGTGCGCATCCGGTGTTACCATGCGCCAGCTAACCAGGTTATCCAGCGTCGTACCCCAGAGTACGGCTTTTTTACCACCCGCATTCACTGCCACGTTGCCGCCGATACAGGAAGCATCCTGCGATGTAGGATCGACAGCAAATACCAGGCCACTAT
>JARFRD010000132.1 GCA_029287435.1 Gammaproteobacteria bacterium | reverse complement strand
CAGTTGGTAGCGCGAACTGATGCTCAGCGCGTAGGCCCATAATGTTTCGAAGTAATTGCCAAGGCGCAGATCTTTCTGCTGAGCGAGTAACGCCTCCAGCGGCCCGGGATTGCGATCCAGCTCTGCGAGATGGCCTGCGATGTCGTCGAATAACACCTCAAACCACTTCGCCGTATACCAGTCACAGGCCTCGGCTTGCGGGTAGAGCAACGGCGGACTGGAAACAGCCCAGGCCAGGTCAGCCACGGATGGCGTTTTATACTGCGTTGCTGATGACATTGATACGTGTTCTACAACTCGTCTGAAATCTGATGAAAGCGGGTGGTTTTTGTCTAAAATCGGCTATAACACACGCGTTGCAAGGATCTGAACTGCATCATACATCGCCCGAAGATACGGCAACAACATACGAAAACCCGGATTTCGGCTCGCAATGAAACAATTCTGGATAAACCGCATGGATGCGCTCGCAAAGGCATCCCCAAAGCTCTATTACCTGCTGGCCTGGCTAATGGCAGCGATTGGCTATGCCTACCTGATGCTGTTTCCGGTATTGACCATATTTCCTCTCGTATTTGTCGGTTACACACTATCGCGCCTGCCTCTCGACCAGTGGGGCCCAACAGACGGGTTGATTGCAGCGTGCGCTGTCATTGTTTCCATCCTCGCGAGCCTGACCAGTATCGCCATATTCAAAACCCGACCCGAGTTGCCTCCGGGAAGACCCCTGTTATCAGGTGATTTCCCGGTCTTGCTCAACCGCATTGCTGAAATCCGCACCAGTTATAACGCGCCCGACATTGACCAGGTTAAGCTCACCACCCGGTTTGACATGGAAATCATACAGTCACCGCTGCATGGCTTTCCGTCCGGCTTTAGCAATACGCTGATGATAGGTCTGCCGCTGATGTCGTGTATGTCACCGCTACATCTCAAGCTGTTACTGGCAAGAGAAATCGGCCACCTGTCACTTGCCAGGTCCCAATACCAGCGCAGGCTGCTTTATCTGCGTCATGTCTGGCAACAGTATGCCAATGAATACAGCCATGAATGGCGTTTCGATACCTTCCTGTTAAGAATATTTTTCAGCTGGTATGCCCGCTTCTATGCCATTAGCACGGATACTTTAGTCGAACTGGAGTCTTTCGTTAAAGACCGCTGCATGCTCGATATCACCACTGCTCAACGGGCAGCTGAAGCTATCGCCTCGTATAACATCAAGCGACGCTTTGTTAGCCATGAATTCTGGCCGGTTCTAAATAACATGGCCTATACCGAGCCGAAACCGCCATGGTTACCTTATAGTACGATGGATAAAATCATCCAGAACCGACTCGACAAACAAAAGGCCCAGGATTATTACAACGGCATTGCGGGTGATGATTATTCGAGCGGAGAAATCGATCTGCTTCACAGACGCATGAAAGCCCTGAATCAGGATGATTTTTATTTTCCGGCGCCGAAGCCGGATAATGCAGCACATCACTTCTTTGGTGATTCACTAAAAGCAATTCAGAGCCAGATGGATAATATCTGGTTTCTTAAAAACAAATCCATCTGGATGAAACGCTATAAAGAAGGTATAAATGAACGCAAGCACCTCAAACAGCTGCGTGCGCAAGCTGCACAGGCGTTATTATCCAATGACGAGGCGCGTAACTATATTAAATTGCTGAATAAATATGTTGAACCGGAAAAAGCCCTGCCTTTATGTTATGAACTACTGCATACAAACTCGCTCGATCCTGTCGTTTGCTATGAGGTTGGTCGTATGTTGATCAACGCACACGACAACCGAGGCATTGAAGCGCTCGAGCTTGCCATGCACCAGGACAGGAGCATGACAATTGACTGTTGCAAGCAAATTATCAAACACCTGGTGCATATTGGTGATATTAACAGCGCCACCCGTTATCGCCGCAAAATCCTTACCTACCAGGTAGAAGCTTGAGCCTGTTATTCTCAGAATCGCGCGCAGCGCTGTTCCCCCTTGGCACCGTTTTGTTTCCCGGGTGCACACTGCCATTACAGATATTTGAGCAACGTTATTTACGCCTGATCAAAACCTGCCTGCAGGATAACCATGGATTCGTTGTTATCCTCATCAGTGCCGGCAAGGAAGTCGGTGACACACCTGAAACCTACAGCATTGGTAGTTACGTAGAGGTCGTCGACTGGGAAACACTGGAGAATGGCCTACTGGGCGTCACCATACAGGCGAAACACCGCGTACGCATTACTCACCCCAGCGCCCAGGATGATGGCTTGATGACGGGTGAAATGGAAATTCTCGATACACTGGATACTGATCCGGCTCTCGCTGACGAGAACATTACGGACCTCGTTGATACCTTGAAATTGCTCGAGCAGCACCCATACATCGACAAACAGATCACAGAAACGGATTACGCTTCTACACAAGATGTCTGCAATAAACTGTCCCAGCTGTTACCTGTCGATATGTTGATTAAACAAAGCCTGCTGGAAATCAACAATACCAGCGAAAGAATCAGTAAACTCAGGGACCTGATACATCAGCTTCAGCAATAATACAGACACGGGATACTCTAAATGGCGTGGTGGGGAAAAATAATTGGCGGTGCTTTTGGCTTTATGCTGGGAGGACCGCTGGGTGCTTTACTGGGTGCAGCCCTGGGGCATAATTTCGATAAAGGAATTACGCTCACTGATGAGATGGGCGGCCTTGCATACGGTGACCAGGAACGGGTTCAGGCCGCCTTCTTTGCAGCCACTTTTTCTATCATGGGCCACATCGCCAAGGCTGATGGCAAGGTGTCGCCTGCTGAGATTGCCAATGCTGAAGCCATCATGTCTCGAATGCAGCTGGATAAATCCCAGCGCGATGCCGCTATCAAGCTCTTCAATGAAGGCAAGGCTGATGACTTCCCTTTAGATGATGTGCTGGCTCAGTTCAGGCGTGAGTGCCATCGTCGCATTAACCTGATCCAGATGTTTCTTGAGATCCAGATCAGCACAGCCTTTGCAGACCAGAAGCTGCATGCCGCCGAAAAAAATATTCTGTACACCATCGCCGATGGGCTCGGCTTCTCGCGCGATCAGCTCGATCACCTGTTTCACCTGGCAGGCGGCGGTACCGCGCAGAAAACTGGAAAAGCGGCGCTCACGGAAGCATACGAGGTACTCGGCGTTTCAGCCAATGCCAGTGATGCCGACATCAAGAAGACCTATCGTCGCTTAATGAACCAGCATCATCCTGACAAACTTGTGTCCAAGGGATTACCGGAAGAGATGATGAAACTGGCGACGGAGAAGACCCAGCAAATCAAGGAAGCTTACGAACTGGTTAAACAGTCGCGCAAGCAGAACTGAAGCTTCAGCAGTGTTAAGCGTTTGATGGCGTTGTTGATCCGCTTAGCTCCCAGGCATACGCACAATCGAGCTCAGATAACACAGTAATCACACCTACCTCACCATCTTCCAACATGGTGTGTACAGGTGTCCTGTCTTGCATACGACGATGCGGTGTATTCATCCAGCGCGGTCCCATCTGATCATTGCGTGGATAGGTAGTACGCAGCGCATCGATGATACCAAGCAGGCGAATGACACGCAGATTGACAGATTCAACATCAGGCAGCGGTGTATCCTTGCGGTATTTTTGCAGATGACGTGAGCGATGTCCGTCAGGGAAATCGAGGATTGCCATGATCTGCTCACCTGACAAACCCCATGTATCCAGTGACTCCATGATTTTAAGTGTAATCATCAAGCGCCGCTCAGGGCTTATATTATCCAGTGAAACTGCCATGGTGTACCTCGTGCGCAAAAAAAATAGCGCTAAAAACAGATATAATAAAATCAGCATTTTAGCATAGTGATATATAGAATAACCTGAGACAGATTATGGCAATTATCCCGGTCTTACGCATGGGCAACCCGCTATTGAAGCAACGCGCCAGCGATGTCACCGAATTCAACACCGCCTCATTGGACCAGTTGATCCAGGATATGTTTGATACCATGAAAGCTGAAGATGGTGCCGGGTTAGCCGCACCACAGATCGGTATCAGCAAGCGCGTTGTTGTATTTGGTTTTGATGCCAATCCGCGTTATCAGGATGCGCCGCCTGTTCCCAGAACCGTGTTGATCAATCCCGTTATTACAGCTTTGGATGACGACATGGAGCAGGGCTGGGAAGGCTGCCTCAGCGTACCCGGGTTACGCGGCCTGGTGCCCCGCTATACACATGTTCGCTATACCGGGTTTGACCAGTATGGCGAGCCCATCGATGTCACTGCAGAAGGCTTCCACGCACGAGTGGTACAGCATGAATGCGACCATCTTGATGGCATTCTTTACCCGCAACGCATGAACGACCTTTCCAGCCTTGGTTTTACCGAAGAGCTTGCCGCTGCCGGTCGTTTATAAGCCAGGTGTAAAAACCCGGCCTGCAATAAAATGATTCCGGTCTGCTAAAGACTAAACTTTTACGGATAAACGGGAGTCATAAAAGATGGAGATTGCATATAATATTGTAGATGTAGGCCTACCTTCCAGAAAACATGACTTCATTGATTCATTTCACCCGCATATTTTTGATCAGCCTGCTGATCATTGTCACACCGTTACAAGCCGGCGCAACAACTGTTTTGCCTGTTTCACTGCAACAGATGTCCGCTACTGCAGAATTCATCTTTCTTGGCAAAGTCATCAGTAACGACACACGCATCGATGATATGAGTGGTCAGATCGCTACCTTTACCACTTTTGAAGTGCTTCAGGCAGTTAAAGGAAAGCCGGGCACAACACACACGATCAAGCAGATTGGCGGACAATTGCCAGGCAGTGACTACCACCTGATCATCAAGGGTGTCCCGCGTTTCTACCTCGGCAAGGAATACATCGTCTTTTTACCTGAACAATCCAGCCTTGGCTTCAGTAGCCCGATCGGTTTATCGCAGGGCAAGTTTGATGTACTCGAAAAGACCGAAGG
>JARFRD010000121.1 GCA_029287435.1 Gammaproteobacteria bacterium | reverse complement strand
TTCATTTGCTTTATTTCGAGACATAATTTGACCAGGCGGTATGCGCCGAACTCACTTGCACTGCCACGCAGGGCATGCGCTGCATCCTGCAGGGCGGGAAAGTCGTGCTCGCTTACAGCTCGCCGCATCTTTTTAATCATCTGTTCTGCATCACGGCTAAAACTTTCTACAAGCTCTTCAAAGAACTCAATACCCGAGCCCAGGCTCAACAAACCTTTAAGTACTTTTTCATCGACCAGGATTTCATCCTGCATTGGCACCCTGCCCGACTGGGTTGCCCCCAATAACACAGGTTCAGCCACTGGCTCACTCGATGCGCTACGCGACAATTGGGCAATTTTTTCCAGCAGGCGCCTGGACTCAACCGGCTTGGTCAGATAAGCATCCGCACCCTCTTTCTCACAACGTTTTAACGCTTCCTCGGTTGCATCGGCAGTAAGAATTATTACCGGGACATGCCGGTCGATCTCCATATATCGAGCCACTTTCATTGCATCCAGCCCGCCCATCTCCGGCATGTTCAGATCGAACAGCATCAGATCATACCCGGGAGTGGTAGCCTCGATCGCATCTATCGCTGCTATGCCATTTGAAACGATAGTGACTTCATGGCCGACTCCTTCCAATATTCCTCGTAACACCTGCTGGTTGGTTTCATTGTCTTCCGCAACCAATATTTTCAACTGGCTCGCCTGACCGTCCAATTGACGCTCATAGTGATCAGTCAGGGAAACAATATTGTCCGCGATTGCATGCTCGGCGCGGGCAGCATGCAGGGCATTGTAAAGCAGTCGGCTATCCGGAATACCATGCAGCACAGAGGAATAGCCCTCACCCAGGTAAAATGCATCATTCGAATCGTTCTGATATTGCAGCAGCACCAGGGACACACTGTCTAGCAGCGGTTCCGCACGAACGACCCGTGCAAATTGCTCAGCTGCCACATCAAGCGTCAATTGTTCGATGAGCACTACACTAAAGGGCTGTCCGGTTTCGCTCGCTTCAATCAATCGCGCAAACGCCCGCGCGCTCGTTTCCTCTGCCTCAATGTCCAGGTCCCAATGCTTGAATGATGAAGAGAATGTCTCTTGAACTTCGTTTGAAACCAGTAACAGGGCACGCGTGTCCCTCATCTCCTTTGTATGAGATTTTTTACTTTCCTGTTGTACAGAAACCGGTATTTCTACCCAGAAGCAAGTCCCCTTTCCCAACTCACTTTCCAGGCCAATCTCACCATCCATCAATTCGACAAGCTGGCGCGAAATTGCCGTACCAAGGCCGGTACCACCAAACTTCCTGGTAGTGGATGCATCGACTTGCTGGAAACTCTCAAACAACGTCGTCTTGTCTTCGTCCGCAATACCAATACCCGTGTCTTCGATTTCAAAACGGAGACGGATACGCGAGCCGACTGTACTGGCTGCCGAAACACGCAGTTCTACGCTGCCATCACTAGTGAACTTTATTGCATTGCCAACGAGGTTAATCAGCACCTGGCGTATATGAAATGAATCCCCTATCAACTGGAACGGGACATTAGGATCGACATGAGAAGAAAACTTTAATCCCTTTGTACGAGCCTGATGCATGAACAGGTTGGTCATGTCCGAAACGAGATTATGCAAATCGAAATCAATTCGATCGATGACAACCTTGCCCGCCTCAATACGGGAAAAGTCGAGTATGTTCTCTATCACACCAAGCAAGACGCCGGCGGACGTCTGAATGCTGTGCGCGAGTTCGCGCTGTTTACGTGACAACTGGGTGTCCATTAACAGGTCACTCATCCCTATCACCCCGTTCAGCGGGGTGCGTAGTTCATGACTCATGTTGGCCAGGAATTTACTCTTTGCCCGGCTAGCGTCTTTCGCCTGATCAATAGCCCGGTTCAAACGCTGGATGAGCAATCCCAGGTAAAACGGTATGAGGGTCAGCATTATCAGCATGGTGATGCTGAAATTCGTATAGGACTGCCATAGTCCGCCGTACCACAACACAAGCGAAAAGCCGGTCAAGCTCAACAAATCTGTAAATACCAGGTATTTGATGCCATACCGGAAACCGTAACCCACGATGACCCACAGATAGACCGCAACCAGCGGCATGCCTGCTTCACCGGTCATGTAGAGAACCATTGATACAGCGGAAATGTCTGCGACAACGCCAATGATACGGCGTGTCCTGGAAATCCCGGGGTAGAGAAAAACTGAAGCCAGCAGGACCAGTGCAATAAGCATGTAGCCGGTTGCAATTGCCTGAATCATCTCAGAATACTGCTCTCCCCCCGTGTACCAGGGTGAGATGATGTACAAAGAAATCGCAACACCCACAGTGGCTCGATTAAACACCGGCCCATGTTCGGCCTCACTGAATTTCTTCAGATATTGTCTAGCCAGTCCAGAAGGGTTTTCTTTACTCATGAGGAGGGTGCGCTATGCACGCACATGCTGCGGATTGTTTGCCGGGCAGGTTGTTCTAGTCATCGCTTAGCTTGGACTGAATTTCCGTCACCTTGTCGAGGTTCTCGAGAAACGCCTCGACAACATCAGGATCCATGTGTGTGCCTGATGCATTGCGTATATAGGCCACAGCATCTTCTATAGGCCAGGCGTCTTTATATGGCCGCCTGGTGGTTAACGCATCATATACATCTGCGACAGCCACGATACGGCCGGCAAGCGGAATGTCTTCTCCCTTAAGGCCATTTGGATAACCTGTTCCATCATATTTTTCATGGTGGCTGAGCGCGATTTCAGCACCCAGAGTGATATATCGGGATGGGCTATCTTTCAAAATCTCATAGCCGATTACCGGATGCTCCTTCATGATTTCCATTTCACGTTCATCAAGTGGACCTTCCTTGAGCAGAATGCGGTCAGGAATGCCTACTTTTCCGATGTCATGCATGGGTGCAGCCAGTTCGATATCTTCACAAATGCGCTCTGACAGCTGTAGTGCTTCAGCGAGCAACCTGCTGTAGTGGGCAATGCGCAGTACATGGTTGCCTGTTCCTTCATCCCGGTACTCGCCTGCCTTAGCGAGGCGCAGCAAGGTTTCATGTTCGCGCGCCTGGATTTCGTAGGTGCCGAGTGCGACCTGCTCCTCCAGCCATTTGGTGCGGTTGCTGATGATTTTCTGCTGATGACGCAATGTGAGGAGGTTTTTACATCGCACCTTGCATTCATACTGGTCGATGGGTCTTGTCAGGAAATCAGTGGCGCCGGCATCCAGGGCCTGGTAACGGATTTTCTTGTCTTCGACGACCGTGACAACCACGACGGGTAAGTCACGGCAGGAACTGATAGCCCTGATCTCCCTGATAAACTGGACCCCGTCCATGATGGGCATCTTGTAATCTGTCAACACAAGATCCGGAGTTCGGGTACGGATCAGCTCCAACGCTTCGATTGGCGACGAAAAAGCGATAACTTCGAGCCCCGGGTCGATATCCCTTATTATTTGTCCTAGTATTTTTCTGCCAGTGCTCTGGTCATCGACGATGACTACAAGGGGTTTGCTGTCGTTCATTGGTGGCTCTTCAAGGCGAGACACGGTGCCTGATACAAACTCAGCTCCATGTGCTTGTACGTTATTAGCTCTCATACCCTATGAATATGGCACATACACGAGTTTTTGCATACTCACCCCTGGTGTGACGACAACATTCCCTCCAGCTGCGGTGCGAAAATGACCGTTAGACTGCAATATGCAAGCCATGTCTGCCGCTAATGACATATATCTGGAATGCGATAAAAGACCCACATCCAGAGCGATGTGAGCCAGTCTATTTATGTATTGATATGTTGGGGGCCGTGAAGGATTCGGACCTTCGACCCACCGTCCAAGTGTCAGCAAGCAAAAAAACCTTTTTATTCAATTAGTTATTCAGTCGCGCTCATTTATTAGTAAATTTTGGGCAGTTTTGTGGCACTTAGTCCGTGTATTTGAATGGTAATGAATTTGCATAAGTTAGCGCCATTTTATTATTTTTCATTTTTATTATCAGTGA
>JARFRD010000034.1 GCA_029287435.1 Gammaproteobacteria bacterium | reverse complement strand
CCGGTGCTGTGACAAGGTTTTATCGGAAAAATACAGAAAAAACAATAAGTTATACTATAGTAATCTACTTATATACTGATATTGAGGACTATTCTCCTTATTCGCACATGTCAGTCTAAGGTGACACACATCAAGGACTTTCTATTGAGTCTATTTAGAATCTTCCCTACATAGACTGAGAATCCAGCCAGATCGCTGTCTGAAAAATTATCAATCCGTTTCAACTTTAGGAGTGAAGAAATGAAATCAATACTGACTGTTCTTATGGCCGGTTTATTTAGCCTCGCATCAAGCGTTGCTGTTGCAGAAGCAGAGATTCCAGAGTTCAAAAAAGCTGATGCAGATGGCAGTGGTTTTGTCGATGCAAAAGAGTTCGAAGCAGCTAAAGCAGCGGGAGTGAAAAAATCCGTTGGCGAGCTGGATAAAGACAAAGATGGGAAGCTGAACAAAGACGAATATTCTGTGATCCTGGATGCTGATTGTGAATAAGCTCTAACAAGCAGTAATCAATCCAGTATTAAACCCATAATTAAATGAAAGGGCGGTGATTTGTTTCATCGCCCTTTTTTATACCTGGAATGAATAACATCATGATCGAGTCAGAGTTTTTCCAACAGGCGTACCAGTTTTAACAGTTTCGAGTCTTCTTCCAGGGCGCCTTCCCAGAATGGGTATACCACGGCATCGCTACCTTCGCCGATCGTCAACTGCGCCTTGAAAGCGTCAGCAGCACCTTCAGGCATATTATGTTCCTCGGGTATACCGAGCACATGCAATGCCGCGATGATTTCATCTTCTTGTTCCGAGCTCAGCTTGCCACCCCGGGGGCGATCACTGGTATAGGTGCCGCTGCTCACAGAAAATTCACCATCATGATTAATGGTTATCACAAACGCGTAATCTTCTTCACCAACGACCTGGTACTTGATAGGCAACATGATTTCATTCCCGGTATCTGCAGTTACACAACTTGATTAAAGGTGCCAGAAAACTTGAAAGAGCGGATTGACTCATATCAAGCGAATTATTCGATTTTGATATAGGCGAATCCCTGGCGTTGCAAGTCGGCTATTCTAACCACACCTGAAGGTACGGTCTCTACACCTTCATATAGTTTGTCTTCGGCCAGGTTGATCTGGGAGCGGGTAATATCACAGAGCTCAAGTTGTACTTCCTGTACATCGTGTAAGGCGCTGAGTCGACCTTTAAGGTTGTCGCGGCGTTCATCAAGAATGACATCACTTTTAAACGGTGAGTTCTCAAGCCTGTCATCAGTCAAAAAGCGGATACCGTGTGCGACGAAAACAATTCTGACATCATAATCAATGAGTTCATCCTGGTAAAACGTGACCATGTTGTTAATACTGGTGAGCATGGCACTAAAACGCCGTGCATCACTGAAATCAGCATGGTAGACGACCTTTACCACATCATCTGAATCATCATCGGGAGAATCTGCATGAGACATGCAGCTGAGCATCATGGCAGCCATAACTAACGGCAGGGTGAATAGTTGTGATATTGAATAGCGCATCGAATGTCTCCTCAAAACATAAAGAATCGGGCAGGACAACAAGCCTACCAGTCAATCATAAAAAAAACAGGACTGAGAGCAATAGCATACGATTAATCAGGGGCTTGCCATAGCTTGGATCCAGTATTAGTGAGAGCTGATATGCAGAGTTAAGAAAATATAATTATATTCACGATTACTTTGCACTATCTTGGTGCGTTTCAGTAAATTTCAATCATTTCCTGATCTAGCTCACGTGCTCAATTGGAAAAGTTGTCGCGGGGTCATTAAAATGAAATTCCCCTGACCGTGCGGTCATTTTTCTGAGGATCTGGTGCATTGGCTAGCGTGATGAATGATAAAGCGGAATATTCACGGCCCGAAAGAAGGGCGGTAGATAAGCGTCAGGTCACACTTCAAAATATCTGCCTGCAACTGGCTGCATTAGGCCATCGCTGTGAGATGAACACGGATCACAGCTACCTGTCCATCGCGGACAGCTTGCTGAAGAATTACACCCAGCACCGGCGTTTGCTGGCTGATTACCGCTGTCCGGCAGATCAGCGTATCCAGAATTTTCTCAATGATTACCTGCGCCGCAATAACGTCGAGTTCGATGTCAGGCTGCCCGGAGAAACCTTCACGCTGAATGAAGCCGGGCTGGCACGCGAGCTGTCGCTTCCATTCGAAGAGAATTATTACAAATCACCTTTGCTGGAAAGCTACCGCGTGCAGCAAGGTGTACTGCATAATCCTCAAAAAGACCGCCGTACAACGAAAGGTGTATTTCATATTGTTGAAGGTGGCCTGCCAATACCCGCTGACAAGAAAGCGATACCAGTAAACGTCTATGCCAATCTGCTGATGGCTGCACTGGAGCCACCAACGGAATTCATGCAGCTGCCGATTTCAAGCTCGCTGCCCCAGCCGATTGATATGTGGGTTTCCTTGCTGTTACGCCCCTCGGTCAGGCCGGAAGTAGAGAATGTGCTCACAGCCAAGACCATGGAAACACGCTTTTTTGCACCTGGCAGCCTGGTCGCCAATCTCGATTTTGTCGAATCCATCTTTGGCAACGCCGGCGATCCGTTCCTGCCGGAGAATGACGCTGCACTCGATATTGATCATTGGACCGGCCATACCGGTTGTATCATACTGGCCCCGCACCTGACGCGCCTGAGTAAGAAAGCTGTAGGTTTACCACATTACGATGATGCTACTGAACGTCAGCGCAAGGATGGTATGTGCTGGCAGGATGATGAAGAGCTGTACAATGATGGCAGTGCCTTCAAGATAGTATGTCGTGACATGAATGGTGTCATCGTCACCATCATTGCCGATAACTACTTTGGCTACAGCAAGAAAGAAATCAAGTCGCAGATCAGCTATTCAGCCAACCTGTTTGGCGGGGTTGAGGAAGAGCATGCTGGCGGTGCGCTGGCTTTTCCACGTTTCAACCTGGGTGAAGTTTACATGCCGGTTGTTGACGATGAGATGAAAGACCACACCTTTGCTCGTGTGTGTGAGTGGCTGGAAGGTAATATCACAGTTTGCCCGGAAGGCTACGCGGTAGATAATAAGTATTCGGATATTATCTACATCCCGGAAGACACCATTGTTGACATGCGACAGATGAACCTGCGCTGGAATAAAGATGGTGAGCCACAACAAATCAAGTTGCTGGCCGATCATAGCTATATTTACCCGAGCGGATTCCAGGTGCATATGCAGAAGCATCCACAGGCACCAAGCTGGCGATTAATCGGCACCCTTGGTGAAGGCACGTTCTGTCATAAGCCGAGTACCGTATCTGGCGGTGGCAAGTCCGAAATCTCCAAGTCACTTACCGATTCCATGTTGTCCGGTCCTGTGTTCATTGGTGATTATGAGGCAGATCTTGATCAGGTTGAGACCATATTTAACCGTGATTACACATCACGTTTCCGTGATACGGTCATGAAGGATGATCGTGGCCTGCTCAGTAGCGAACGCAGTCTCGGCTCGGTAATCAAGATGCTGACGCCATCGGCTGCTGATTACACTGATGAGTACAATCAGTGGCTGGAGGGAATACCGCAGCATATTCTCGCCCTTGTTTTCATGATCAAGCGTTTTTACAAACAGGAATGGGGCAATCACTGGCGCAGGCATTTTTCAGTCGATCAGGTTAATGGCTATTACGGCCATGAACTCAAGTTTGATGGCCGTACCTTGATAACCAGTTACTTGCGCGTTGGCACACGTAGCGACGGTACCTGGCGTATTTACAAGCTAAGGCAGGATTTTGTCTCAGCCAAGAAAGTACAGACTGAAGATGACATTTCGGTGTCGACAGTTGTACCTGTTTCATATGTTGAAGGCCTAAATCCTGACTGTAAAGTAAACAGTATTAAACTGGTCAAGAACTGTGAGGCGCACCTGTTCCAGCGCCCGGATGATGCTGTGAACCGTGGTCAGGATAAACAGACTGAAAATGATCTCGGCGGCAAAGATAATTTCATCTCAAACTTTGAGCCAATGAAAAGTGAACAGGCACGTGAGCTGGTTGAAGATGTCATTCATTTCCAGGATTACACAAAACCCATGCAGAAGCTGATACGCAATGCTGCCAGCAAGGGTGAAGGTGAATATTTTGTTTCATCGGCGCATCCACGTATCGTCGATGGCAAACCCAGCCTTAACATGCGTTACCTGCAGAAACGACCGGACCTGGCTAATGCGAGGCCGCAATATATTGCAACCATGGGCACGCGTCTCGCGCGTGGGCTTTCAATGGATAAGCCCGTGTATGCACCGGTAAATGCAGTTTTACAGGGCAGGCGCAATAATCCCCAGGATCTCAAGGCTGGCATCAGGCCTTTGGCGGTTTACAATCCAATCCATTACCAGGAATTGCCTGAGCTGTTTATGGACCTCGTATGCAGCCTGACCGGTAAATCACCCTCAACGACCGGAGCTGGCTCCGAGGGTGCGCTGACCAAAGGCCCATTTAATGCATTATCTCCAACAGCTGATCTTAACAATGCGCTGGTGTCATTCATTCTTTGTGGGCATGCTGGTTTTTCTTCAGCTGCTGGCCATATCGGTGTCAGACGTCGTATTGAGCATGATATCAGCATGATGATTCCTGAGATATGGTGTCGTCTGCCCGTTAAGGATCGAGATCCATCCTACCTTATAGAAAATGGCTATCTTGAAAAAATTGAAGACTTCGAATACGAGGGTAAAAAAATACACGCAAGTCGACTCGGTTACCGTATTACCGAAAAGTTTGTACATAGGTATTTTGGCAAGATGTTTGATAATCCTGCCATTGTTTTTGATGATGCGATGCTGAAGCCGGAAACACAGGGTATGGATGCTTACGTTGACGGTATCAATAACATTACCGAAGCACAGCAACGCGTGGCCAAAGCCTATTTTGAAGATGGCTCGATTAATGATGCCTGCCCACCACTGCAGGCCCTGTTGCACATCATGGCGCATGGTACATGGGAAGGTAAAACGATAGATGATCCAGCTGTGCGGGAAATATTTACTTATGACTACCTGGTCAACAGCGACTGGTACCATGAGCGTCTCAGGATAAAACAGGAACGTGATGCGGCATTATGGAAGATGAACCGTGAATATGTTGAAGACAAGATGGATGAAACAGCCGAGGACGAAACTGAAAAGTGGGCTGACTTGCAGGAGCGCATTGAAAAAGCCGAACAGATGATTGAATGGGTTACCAGTCAGACGTATCTTGATAGCTTGCATGGCACCATAGGTGCAGACTGGGTGCACCGGAAATCATAGTCGTCTGCTTAATGTCACATACGGATCGTTAAGACAGTTCGTCTGCACTACCCATGAAAAACCTCTGGTCCGACACCGCCGCTGAACAACTGGGTGGTGATGCATTAAAGCTTCGAGTTTACAGCTCCAGGCTACTGGGGCAGGAATCTGACCTCGTGCTTCACGGGGGCGGTAATACATCTGTAAAAATCACACAAAAAGATTTTTTCGGCGCTGACGAAGAGCTGCTTTATGTTAAAGGTAGTGGCTGGGACCTGGCTGTTATCGAAGCAGAAGGCTTTGCGCCAGTACGACTAAACACGTTGCTGAAAATGGCCGAACTCGAGCGCCTGAGTGATTCTGAAATGGTGCGCATGCAAAGGTCTGCAATGACTGATCCCTATGCACCTAATCCCTCTGTTGAAGCAATATTGCACGCCATTATTCCCTTCAAATATGTCGATCATACGCATGCGGATGCCGTGGTTACCATTACCAACACACCAGACGGTGAAAACAAAATCAGGGAAATTTACGGTGATAATGTACTGATAGTGCCTTACGTGATGCCGGGTTTTGTGTTGGCAAAAAAAGTCTACCAAATCACCAGGGACATCGACTGGTCGCAGTACGATGGCATGGTACTTCTGAATCACGGTGTGTTTACTTTTGATGATGATGCAAAAAACTGTTACGGGAAAATGATCAGTCTTGTAACCCGTGCTGAGGACTACATCGTCAGTCGCGTTGGTCAACTGACAAATGAAAATAAATCGAGCGAAATTGAAACGCTGGCACTGGCACAACTCAGAAAGCATGTTTCAATATATCGAGGCTCGGCTGTATATGCAGTCGCCGACAATGATGACTCTGCTTATGCATTTAGTTGTGTCGATAATGTTGATGACATTGCCAGCAGAGGACCTTTGACGCCGGATCATATTATTCGTACAAAACAGCTGCCGCTCATCGTTGAGGGTGTTGATACGCCTGAGCTGCATGTAGATGGTTATGTATCAGCATACAAAAAATACTTTGAAAGAAACGCAAACGAGCAGCTGTGTCTGGATCCTGCGCCCAGATGGGCGGTATGGAAAAATCTGGGACTGGTATCTTTTGGAGCGACGCTGAAAGAAGCGGACATCATCTCTGATATCAGCCAACACACTATCAAGGCAATTCGATATGCAGAAAAACTCGGTGGCTGGCAGACACTCCCCGAAAATGATCTTTTTGACATGGAGTACTGGGAGCTGGAGCAGGCCAAGTTAAAGAGTAGTAAGGCATCTCCCGAGTTCCAGGGAAAAATTGCGCTGGTAACAGGTGCGGCCAGTGGTATCGGTGAGGCATGTGTGAATGCATTGCTTGATAAAGGTGCTGCCGTCAGCGCGCTGGATATTAATCCTGCGATAACAGGCAAGTACAACAGGCGTGATGTGCTCGAAGTCGTCTGTGATGTCACCGATGATGAGAAATTGAAGCAGGCAGTTGAAGATACGGTTCGACGCTTTGGTGGTCTGGATATTCTGGTCACCAATGCCGGCATATTCACCGCCAATGAAACAATAGAGGACATGGCTGATGAAACCTGGCGGCTGAGCATGGACATCAACCTGACCAGTCACCAGCGATTGATCAAGTATTGTATACCTTTCCTGCGCCATGGTATCGATCCTGCCATCGTGATTATTGCATCAAAAAATGTTCCTGCGCCCGGGCCGGGCGCCAGTGCCTATTCATCGGCAAAAGCGGGTCTCACCCAGCTTGCGCGCGTCGCTGCCTTTGAGCTGGGCAAGGATGGTATTCGCGTGAACACAATTCACCCGAACGCTGTGTTTGATACCGGCGTGTGGACCGATGAAATGTTGCAGGGCCGTGCAGGAAGTTATGGTATGAGCGTGGATGAATACAGAGCCAACAATGTGTTGCATACCGAGGTTACATCAAAGAATGTTGCCGACATGGTATGTGCTATGGCAGGTAACACCTTTGCCCGAACCACGGGTGCACAGGTGCCTGTCGATGGCGGCAATGAGCGGGTCATTTAATGCAGGTTGAGGGCAGCGATTATCGTACTGTCTGGATGGAAGAGGGTACAGTTTGCCTGATTGAGCAGAACCTGTTGCCCTTCGAATTCAGGATCTTCAGGGCGGAGGATTATCGTGATACCTGCATGGCAATAGCTACCATGATTGTCAGGGGTGCAGGTGCTATCGGTGCCACAGCTGGTTTTGCCATGGCCCAGGCCTATCTTGAAAACGGGAGTGATCCTGCTTTTGTAGAAACTGCCCGGCAGGCCATTAAAAATACACGACCCACAGCACAGAACCTGTTTTATGCCGTCGAGCGTGTTTATAAGGCAGGTAAAGCATCAGTTGCACAGGCAGTCATTGAGGCGCAGCAGATTGCTGATGAAGATGTAGATGCCTGCCGTCGAATCGGTGAACTGGGTAACACACTTATTCAGGATAGCTGCAATATTGAAACACATTGCAACGCCGGCTGGCTTGCTTTTGTAGATTATGGTTCAGCACTGTCCCCAGTCTATACGGCACATAGAGCCGGTAAGCAGGTGTTTGTTTACGTTGATGAAACCAGGCCTCGGGGGCAGGGTGCACGCCTGACTGCATGGGAACTGGAAAACGAGAATGTACCGCACGTGATTATTCCGGATAATGCCGGTGCTCACCTGATGTCGCAGGGAAAGATCGACATGATGATTGTTGGTTCTGATCGCATCGCAGCGAATGGTGATGTCGCCAACAAGATCGGCACCCTCGAGAAAGCGATTGTTGCACAGCATTACGGCATTCCTTTTTACGTGGCTGCACCGATCTCAACTATCGATTTTACCTGCCCTGCAGGCAAGCACATACCCATCGAGCAGAGGCATATGGATGAAGTGCTCTACCAGACCGGGACGAATGATCAAGGCAGGATGGAAAAAGTACTGGTCAGCTCACCGGGCTCTGAGGCAATAAACCCTGCTTTTGATGTGACACCGGCCGAGCTGGTCACGGCAATCATCACTGAAAAGGGTATTTATAAACCTCATGAACTGGCAACGCTTGAATAAGGATACATGCGCGTAAGCTGGTATCGTCCAGCTACCAGTCGAGAATAAGATGATTATGCCTGTTAAGCCTGGTCGAGGTGCCGAACTGTCTGCCTTCCCTGTTCAGTATATTGTTGAGCCATAACGCATCACTATGTTCTGCGCTGTTAATTCTCAGCTTGCGGATTTGTGTCGGAACCATCTTTAAGCCGGCGAGCTTGCCCGAGCCCGGCTCCACGCTGGCGAAGTACATCAAAGACAGGTCAGAGCGGTATTCTTCATGGCCGCCAATACCTTCGTAATCATTCAACAAGTCACCGCTGCCATATAAAATCAACTTGTCTTTGTAAACCTCGATAGCCTTAACATGGTGCGAGGAGTGCCCGTGAATAATATCGACATCAGCCTCGTCAATCAGACGGTGCGCAAATCTGGTTTGCTCAGCAGCTATGTCATATCCCCAGTTACCACCCCAGTGTATTGACACGACGACAATATCACCCGGTTGTTGATAAGTTTTAATGGTGTCTCGAATGCGATTTACAGCATGGCTAGACAGATCGTTTAATCTGTTTACTCCAGGCCTGTGTTGTGTTGCTGCCCAGTCAGGTGGTACGCCACTGTCTGCATGTGCCCAGGAAGAAATGATAACTCGTCCTTCGTCAGCGAGATCGATAATGGCAGGACGTGTTGCTGTCGTTATATCTCTGCCAGCACCTGCAAATTTAATCTCTGCCGTTTCGAGGGTACGCAGGGTTTCCTGCAGGCCTGCATAGTGCCAGTCGAGGACGTGGTTATTGGCCAGTGATGTGAAATCTATTTTTGCTACAGCCAGGCATTCTGCATTCTCTGGATGCATGCGGTAGTGGATATATTTGCGCTTCCAGAACTGATCGTTGCGGGTGATGCTGGTTTCCAGGTTGATCAAACGTACATCGGGTTCGATTGCAGTGAGCACATGCAGGGCATCACCCCAGATGTATTCGCAATTCACAGGTCTTGGTACCGGGCCGTTGGCTTTTTCAGCGAGCAGGATATAGTCACGTGCATCCCTGATATAACGCTCATACAGCACGGGGTCATTGTGATAGGGCAGCAGCTGATCAATTGCGCGACCCGTCATAACGTCACCACTCATGAAAATTACAACCGGCCGGGTGTCTGTAGACCTTGAGGATTGCTGAGCTGCTTGACTATCTGAAGCAAGCGACATAGATGTGGCGATATATGCAGCCAGCAGACATATAATTATAGAAAATTCGGTTCGATACATCATAGTGGTACACGAGTAAGCAACCATCCACTAGTGTTATCTATGATACGCCTGATTGGTGGTATTTGAGTAATAAATTTATTTATTCAGGATAATGCATACGTGCGCTTTATATGATCGCGAGGGCAGTCAAAATCCAGGTGCACAGAACTTAGCTGTAAGTCGAGACTTGTATTTGTTGCATGGTAAAGGCGATCGCCTACTACCGGGTAACCAAGTGAGGAGAGGTGCCGACGTATCTGATGTTTTCGCCCGGTTGTAATCTCGACGAGTACTGTCGATGTTCGTTGATTCTTGTTGAAAGTGGATTCCAGGATGGTGGTCCGGGCTGCTTTCCCGTCCAATGGGGTGTCGATGATGAATGGCAGTTCAAGCTCGCCAATATCGCCTTCAACTGTTACCCGGTATTTTTTTGTTATCCGATGTTGCTTGAACATCTGTGCAAAAGCTGTAGCTGTTTTCTTGTTATGGGCAAGTATGATAAGCCCGCTTGCCGCACGATCCAGCCTGTGTACAAGATAGGCCGGGCGTGCAGGCTCGAGGTGGGTCTCGGCCCAGCGGTAAATGCTACAGTGGTCTCCCCACTTGCTGCCCTGTGAATACATGCCATAGGGCTTGTTCCAGATGCTGTAGTCACCTTCATCTGCAATGAGTACAGCTGCGTCCGGCGTCTGTGACTGGATTTTACTGTCATAGTAAAGATGCAGTGTGTCTCCCTTGTTTAAGGCTTTTTTACCGCGACGAATCCGGCTGATGCCGGTTTTTGACTCCAGCCAGACAGCGCCATTCGTCATGGCTTTTTTTATTTGCTGTTTACTTAGCGTGGTGTTGTTGGCAAGTAAGCTGACAGCGCTGAGGCCTTCTTCATCGGCGGTAAGGTGCTTTTCAAATTTCTCTGCCATTACAGGGTGTCGATTAAGGTAGATTATATAGATGAGGCTGACAGTATACCTGTTTGTAGTATTCGGATAATGTGCTTTAAGAGTTTCGTATAAAAAAGCCAGAGGCATATCACCTCTGGCCTTTTCGTTACCTGTTATGAGAAGGTCCTTATACGCTGGTGGATATTGATCTACTATTCGCAGTTTTCTTTTGAGCTACAGGAAAAAACTTCGCGGTTGTTTTGATGTAGTTTTTATAACTGTTGCCGAATGTGCTGACCAGGTCTTTCTCTTCATGATATACGCCAATCAGTATGTAAAGCGACATAGCTGTTGCGAACAACAAGTGACCTACAGTCATTACTGGCGTGAACCATATTCCGATAAAGGCG
>JARFRD010000056.1 GCA_029287435.1 Gammaproteobacteria bacterium | reverse complement strand
ACCTGGAAACAGGTAATCACATAAAAATGGAGATATATCATGATGCACAAGGCCAAAACTGCATTTATCGTTTTATTAATAGCGGCAATTACTTTACTGCACGGCTGCGCAATAAACCGGGCTACAGCTACTGTTGACCAGACGACCGACCTGTCCGCCCTGCAGACATTCTATGTAGAGAAATACGGCGAAGACACCAGGGATACAAACATCATTATAAAAAACAAACTTGTGGAGATGGGATTCCAGGTCTCGGAGACCGAGACCGATGTCGATGCTGTTGTCACCTACGTCGACAAATGGTTCTGGGACATTACGATGTACATGCTTGAGTTGACTATTACCCTCAGAGACCCGGAGTCTGATTTTCCGCTTGCCACGGGCAACTCATATCACACATCCATGACAAGAAAATCACCCGAAGGTATGGTAGATGAAGTGCTGACCAATATATTCTTTAGCAAGCAAAAGCAAGGAGTCGACAGTGATAAATAGCTATCGCCACCTGATACTAGTATGGGCAGCAACCGCATGGCTGGCTGGTTGCGCGTCGCCAGCAAGCAAGCAGGAACTGATAGTCGATGATGCATCGTTCGGAACCCGGCACCCGCACTCGGTAAGCGTCATTGCAGGTGGTGGCGGGGAAACCGGCGCCATGGACTATACAAACATATCCAACGAGGATCTTGCTGGCGCAATTGAAGAGTCCATTATAAATTCCGGACTATTTTCCAGCGTAGTAAAGGGTGATGGTGCAGATTACAAGTTGAGCGCTTATTTAGTCAGCATGTCAAAACCTGTGTTCGGGTTTAGTTTCACGATACATATGGAAATGTCCTGGTCTCTGGTGAATACAGCAACCGGGGATGCCGTAATGAGAGAATCCATAAAGTCCACTCATACGGCAACAGCTGGCGAAGCATTCGCTGCTGCAACCAGGATACGATTGGCTGTAGAAGGTGCCGCCAAAGAAAACATCCGACAAGGTTTGCAGAAAATAGCTGAATTGCCTCTTGAATGAGCCTCGTTCGACACGTTTGAAATATGGGAATGGCTGGTTTTTCTGCTCTCCGGAAGTAGACGGGAAACCAGGGTACAGCAATATTCAGCGCCATTTCCGATCTGCAAGCGCTGACACATGAACAACCCGGCCGGATGGACGATGCCTGCCACTAAAGGGTCTATGCATGATTAATTCATCTAAAATGCTGATGATATTTGGCGCCTGCGTATTCAGCGGCCAGTTACCAGCCTTTGGGGAAATGACCGCAGATGAGGCAATAACACTAATTTCCGGGAATACTGTTGACGGCGAGCGGCGGGATGGTGGCGTCCCTGGTGTTGATGCTCCTGGCAAGATTGAGAACTTTGCTACTCCGTTCAGCCTGTATTTCGATAGCAATGGAACTCTCAGGAAGAAGACAGGCGGCAAACCAAAGATTGGCAAATGGCGAGTATCTGACGATTCCGGGCTATGCATGAAATGGAAAGGCAAAAAGGAGAAATGCGCACCAATTCACAAGCAGGGTAATGTATACAGGAGAGTGGTACTGAGAAAGAACGGCTTTATCTTGTATGAACACACATATATCGGAATTATTCCAGGCAACAAATATAAACTGTAGCCAGATACCGCAAATGCTGTTTTATCGGCAACGATTACTGAAAAGTCGCCTGCCAGATAGATTTATGTTCAGTAGTCCGGATTTGATCTGAATTACTGCACATAATATCTTCCATATACTTCACAACGAAGCGACCATACAGCTCAATGAACAAGCATTATCGGACCGAGACCATCCCCTACCCCTGAATACAACGAATCATGCAAGATTACAGCCCGGCTCTTGCTTCCCTGCCCGGCAGCAGTTTCATGAGATTTATCAATGACACTGGAACCAACACCTGAACTTCTGGAGAATTTATACGGGATAACATTGCTGGCATTTGTTGTCTCGTCTGCTTCAGGTGTGCTTAAGACGAATGGCACTTACTTAAGCCCTAATCCTGGTAAATAGCCACGGAATCACACGGAAGATATCAACATTGTTAATGAATATACCGTGTTTTTCTGTGTGCTTCCGTGGCGAACTGGAGGTCAATGGGGGCGACATCACTTAGGGCCGGTTGATCGCTTCCCAACCGGCCAGCCGCCATGCGTGATCGCATGAAACCGGGAATCCTGTTCTACACAGTTTCGCCATCAGTTTTCACAGAGCGCCCGCATCCTCATGTGCGCCAGCCTGATGGCATCCTCGGTCCGGGCGTTTAGAACCTCTTGCTTGGCCTGCTCGCACTCCTCTGCTTCGCGGACGTTGGCCCGGTGCGTATCAGGGTAGGCGGGCTGGCGCGTGTCGGCCAGGTCGTTACACATTACCGGCGACACCCTGCGGATGTTGGCATGCCGTCCCTGTTCGACAGCAACGCAGTCACCGACAACGATGTTGTGGTGGTCGGTAATCACGGCAACGCTGGTGCCGTTATTCAGCCTTACCGTATGTTGCATGAGTTGCTGTTTGGCAGCCCGTTGATTAGCGATCAACCCGCCGATCAAGGCGCCACCGGCAGCACCAGCGATCTGCTGGTTACGCGAACCTCCAGTGCCGGCCGCAACAGCCAGCCCAGCAAGTCCACCAAGCGCCGCGCTACCGCCGGTATTGGCCTCCGCACGCACCTCCTCGACCCGCTGTACCACGCCGTACTGGACGCTCAACGCGGTGCCCGGCCGTGCGCCACCCGGCGTTTCACAAGCTGTTGTCACGAGGCTTCCTGCAACAATAGTGGCAACCAATATGCTTTTGTTCATCTCCTGCTCCCCCAACTGGTCAGTGGTGCCCTGCCATGCCCGTTAGTCGCACTGGAAGTAGCGAGCATCAGGAACTTTGAAGATCATGATGTCATGCATTATAGAAACTGACACCCCGGGAATCCACCGGTGAGCGATGCCAGGCCCGTGAGTCAGATCGAGTGTATACTCAGCATCCTTCATAAAC
>JARFRD010000183.1 GCA_029287435.1 Gammaproteobacteria bacterium | reverse complement strand
GATCAATGGTTTAAGCGTGAAGTGGAAAAGCTGGGAATTGAATGCAGTATCATGCGGTATGGTGAAGAGATTGAATTATAATGCCTAAAAACGTTGAATGTCTGCTTTCTCCAGGAAGACTGAAACACTGACAGGCTGCTTCTGGCCGAAAGCGGGCATTCAGTAACACTCGGTATGATGTGTATTAACTAAAGTCTGAGAGGGTGGCTCACCAAAGAGTCGGCATAATCGATCGTGAGCTGGCTCATATTCCAAATACCGACTGATCCCAAATACTTTAATGAATACTGATATTACGCCTCAAAGTTACGATGAAAATTCGTTGCATGGCATTTAGGGCAGGGTGGAATTTTTCCAGCCCGGTAAAAGTGCAGATTTTCGCCACATTTGTCGCAGATCAGGGTGCCGGGACCAGTAATTTCGCCGGTATGGTAGGGCGGTGTCGGCTGTGCATCGAGTTTTAACTTGAATAATTCGACTCTAGTCGGATCGGCCAGTTTCAACAGCTGATCAACAAATTCGACTTCCAGCAGGGTGGTTTCAAAACCCAGCCAGTCCTTGAGTTCTTTTCCAGATACTGACATGTGTCTGGCAGCGCCACCCAGATCACGTTTAACGTAAGTGGATAACTTTTCCGCATCTTCCCGTGATACTTCCCCAACCTCGACCACTTCTTCTTTCGCTTTGTCGATTAGCTCATGCAGTAGATCGGCAGATTTTTGCTCAGCATTATGTAAGCCTTTGGCAGCACTTTCGAACATTGTTTCATAGGCCCTGGCAAGTACGTCAAAGGGATCATCTTTCATTTGTTTCTCCAGTAGATTCTGTTTCCATATTTAACGGTTACTTGTCTTTATGTCAATCAGGGACATCAATATGCGCGGAATTAGAGCAAACTGACCTGGTGTGCAGGCTTATTTCCGGCTGAAGGATATGGAGCCATCCCAGTATTCTGGTGGTGGGTGCTTACGAAAACGAATGATGCGATCCAGATAGATCTGGTAGATTTTGCGGTCAGGCTCGGCGCGGCTCAAGGTGAAAATTTCCTGTTCAGCGTCATCCCAGCGACGGTTGCGGTAGTGTTTCAAACCGAGATGGAATTGCTTAAGGTTCTTTCTTACCTCCTTGTCTACGTTTTCGATCAGGCCCAGTGGTTCGTAGATCGCGACTGGCTTGTCCTTGCCCTTGACCTTGACGCGATCGAGTTCACGGAATTCGAACTCAGGTACTGCGTGGCGGGTGTTTTCACCAACAATGATATCAACACCATAAACCTTGGTGAGGCCTTCAAGACGAGAACCGAGGTTAACCGCATCACCCAGTATGGTGTAATCAACACGGAACTGCGAACCCTTGTTGCCTACATTCATCTCACCCGTATTTACACTGATGCCAATTTTTATCTCTGGCCAGCCACGCGCTTCGAATTCAGGCTTGAGTTCTTTGATACCTTCAGTTATCTGCATCGCGGCTTGCAGTGCATGCAGGGCATGCTGCTGGTCTTCGAGCGGGGCGCCCCAGAATGCCATGACGGCATCACCCATATATTTATCAATAGTGCCGCGTTGTTGATGAATAACCCGGGTAATCGGTGTCAGAAAGCCGTTAATGAGCCGGGTTAGTTCTTCTGGCTCCATGCTCTCTGAAATATGGGTGAAATTACGCACATCGGTAAACAACACGGTCATCTCCCTGATCTCGCCATCAAGCTTGATCTCGTCCATATTCTTGCTCATTTCATCGACCAGTTCGGGTGGCACATATTGACCGAACAGATAAGCAAGTTGACGTTTACCGCGTGTTTCCACAAAGAATCCATAGGTCATTTGCAGGGTGAAAATCAGGACGATTAGCAATAATGGTGAGGCAATTGGTAACACCAGTTGATACAACTGCCATACCGCGATGTTGCTGATAACGATCAGCGCCAAAACAGTGACAGAAGCAAGCAGTCCCCACAGGGGTAGCAGCAGCGGCAGCAGAAATGTCAGGATCAGGCCGATAACCAGCAGCATCAAGAATTCAAACCCGGCGCTATAGCCAGGCTGGTGCATAATTGTCTGATCGAGTATGCCCTGTACAATATTGGCGTGAATCTCAATGCCCGGGAAGGTCGCTTCAAGTGGTGTTGTACGCAGGTCGAGCAGGCCAGGTGCTGTCGCGCCAAACAGAGCGATTTTATCTTTAAGTTTCTCTGCAGGGTATTGCCTGTTCAGAATATCAATGGCTGAAATATAGTCAAAACTCTTTTGTGGGCCAACATAAGGAACGAGGATGCCTGCTCGGTCATCAACAGGTATAACAACGTCACCAATTTTCAGCCACTCGAGCAAGACTTCATTATTATTATCAGGGCTGGATTCAACGATGAGTTCGAGTCGCGGTGATTCCATGGCAGTCCGTGCGACCGCGAGGGCAAGTGACTCATGCAGTGTACCCTCGAATTCCTGCAGCAACGGCATGCGGCGGAAAACACCATCAGCATCGAGCAGTGGGTTATCAAAAAAGCCGCCACTGTATGCGCTCTGTTGCAGGATATCGAGGTTGGCCGTATAACCTTGAGGCTTGATGAATGGGATGCGGCCTTTAACCGATTGTTCGAGCACAGCAACGGGCTCAGGTAGTGTGCCTTTACGGGTATCTGTATCAAGCACAAAGCCCATAATTGTTTTGCGATTCTCGAGGCTCCTGGCAAAGGTAATATCACGCTGCAAGATACTCATTGCATCTGAATATTCTCTGATAAATGCCTCGTCATTTTTGAGTGGACCGCTTGCCATTTGTTTGAGGATTTTCGCGCCTTCGTCTTCATCGGCTTCTGCGAAAACAATATCGAAGCCAATAGTTTTAATCCGGTAATAATCGAACAGGTTGTCGACAATGTGCGCCATGATATTGCGGTTCCATGGCCAATGACCGAGTTCGCCAAGACTTTTTTCATCAATATCAATGATAACGACCTGTTTTTCAGTCGCTTCGGTTAGCGTCAGCTTGAGGCGTGCATCATAAGCCTGGTGTTCGAGTGTATCGATAAAAGGAACAGGGAAAAGACCAATAACGTGGGCGAGGAACACACCCGTTATTGCAATACTCAATGCGTATCGAGTATATCGCTGAATATCCACGGAATTCTCTGGGCCATGACTTGCGGTGTGTTTACTATTATTTGTGCGGGTGCTGTCTGAGTAAAAAAAATAGCAAAGAAATTTTGATAAAGCCATGAATATCTTCAATCTGCCGGGATTTTCTGTACAATTCATCAGCAGTGATACGCTTTAAACAGGCGGAGTGAATTCATGATAGCCGGAATCGGTGTCGATATTGTAGAGCACGAGAGAATTGAGCGAATCTATGAGCGCTACCAGGACAGGTTTGCAGAAAAAATACTCAGTGATGAAGAAATGGACGACTATCGTGAATCGCCATACCCGGTGAGATTGCTGGCAAAACGATTTGCGGCTAAAGAAGCTGCAACAAAGGCGCTTGGTACAGGAATGGCGCAGGGTGTCACTTTTGCCATGATTGCCGTCAAACATGATCTGCATGGCAAACCATTACTTACATTGTCATCAAAAGCGGCGGAAATTGCCGACACAATGGGTGTGGAATCGAACTGGTTAAGTATCAGCGATGAACAACATCACTCAGTGGCTATGGTTGTTCTTGAGAAAGCAGGTTAGGCGGTAACTCGTAGCCAAGCAGTCTGTCGATCTCATCGAGCAAACCGTCTTTTCCGCTTTCAAGCGCTTCTTCCTTGTTATTGTCTATTATGGTTTCCAGCTTATCGGCTGCTTTACGTAAGGCGGGTGTACCGCAACAACGACTTGCACCATTCAGCTTATGTGTATGCTCTTTTAGTAATGATCTGTCTGATTGCTGGTAGGCCTGGATGATGGCTTCACGATGCTGTGGTAGCTCGTTGATAAGCATGTGAAATAATTCGAGCGCGACTTTCTCGTTGCCATTGGTCAATCGAACTGCCTCATCGAGTGAAAAGATATCGCTGGATTCAGGTTCATTTGACGTATCAGTACTGTCTTTGACGCTAACGGTTACACCTGAGAACCAGCGCTTGATGATATCAATCAACAGCTGCTCGCTAATTGGCTTGATCAGCATATCGTCCATGCCGCAGGTGGCAATCTTTTCAACTTCCTGGGGCATGGCATTGGCAGTCAGTGCAATAATTACTGAGTGCTGATCATTTGTCTCCAGTTCACGGATCCTGCTTGATGTTTCATAGCCATCGAGACCAGGCATGTGCAGATCCATGAATATCAGGTCATAGTGATTGTTTTTCACCAGTTCAATGCTGTCTTCCCCGGACAAGCATGTGGTTACGTTAAGGCCATTCTTTGTAAGTATGATTTCAGCGAGGCGAAGATTAATTTCATTATCATCGACTACCAGCGTTTTTAGTTGCGGAATATGCCCCGCGTCATGAAGTCCCTTGTTTAAAGCAGGCTTGAATAACTCCGGTGCGGCGCTGTTAATTGTATTGGCAAGTGCTTTCTGTATTGTTGATAAGCGTGCTGTTCTGAATACAAGGGAGCCAAGTCTTTTATTTGATAGCAGATCGAGCTCTGTATAAGAGCGAGTGCTAACCAGTGTCATTACCGGTGCAACAGTTTGTTTTTTGACCAGGCTGAAATATTTATCGGTATCATGTAGTTCTTTTCTGCTAATGCCGATAACGAGCGCATCAATAGAGTCTATTGTACTAAGCTGCTTGTCGTTGAGGCAGCGTTCCAGGCTGTATTCTGTAACAATGCAGCCCCATTGTTCCAGCATTGACTTAAGTGCTCGTCTGCACAGGACCTGTTCTTCTATCAAGGCTATGTGAGTGCCTGAAATTTCTGGTATGCGTTTGCTCTTCGCATCATGAATGACCGCTACTGGTATTGTGAACCAGAAGGTAGAGCCTTCACCTATAGTGCTATCGAAACCGATTTCGCCTTTCATCAGCAGCACCAGTTTTCTCGATATCACGAGGCCAAGGCCGGTACCACCGAATTTACGCGTTATGGATGTATCAGCCTGGGTAAACGCAGTGAACAGCTTTTGTTTGCCTTTTTGATCCATGCCGATGCCGGTATCAGCGACTGTGAATTTAACGCCATACTCGGTATTCTCGTTATCAGTTTCGATATGCAGGAACACATAACCTTTTTCTGTAAATTTAACGGCATTGCCTACCAGGTTGATTAATATCTGCCTGATGCGAACCGGATCTGACTCAATGGTGCAGGGCACATCATTTTCAATGTGATAGAACAGTTCGACATTTTTCTCGTACGCAATGGGCGCAAGCAGGTCGACAACATCTTCGATGATGTCGGTAATGTTGAAGTTGACAGGAGTAATATCAAGCTTGCCAGACTCGATTTTGGACAGGTCAAGAATATCGTCGATGATCGTCAACAGGTTATTAGCAGATTTCTGCACGGTCAGTGCGTAATCCATTTGCTGATTATTTAGCTCTGTATTAACCAGTAACTCGGTAAATCCAAGAATGCCGCTGAGGGGTGTTCTGATTTCGTGGCTCATGTTGGCCAGAAATTCTGACTTGGATTTACTGGCCTGCATGGCATTGGAGCGGGTAATGTCGAGTTCAGCGTTACGAATTTCGAGTTCTTCCAGGGTCTCCTGCAGTTCATTAGTGAATTCGTTGATACGTGATTCCATGTCTGTCTGCGCAAGTAACAGCTCATTAGCCATCATGTTCACGCAGGACTCAAGTATCGCCAGCTCGCCGGGCGCGTCCTGCTGAATATTCGTGTCATAATTACCCGCAGCGATATCTTTGACGGCTTCGGTCAGGTCCTGAACCGGCTGTGCAATTTTTCGACTGTAACGGAACGCAATAAATGCGCTGATTAGCAGGATACCCAGGGTGATAATGCCACCACGCATAAGGCTCATAATCTTTTGTTCATTACTGTACTGCGTTGTCAGGCTGAGTTCGACGAAACCAATGGTCTTGTCTTGAGTGTTTTTATCTGTGTTTGACAGCATTCTGTTGTCATCAAAGTCATCAATCAAAACTTCTTCGGTCAGAATTTCTTTGCTGAAATCCAGCAGCTGACTGCTGCCGAAGATCTCATACAGGATTGCGGGGTATTTTTTTGGTTCAGGATTATCTGAAACAGAGATCAATACTGTGTTTGCAGCATTTGAGACTGTAATCCTGACAACTTCTTTGTCATTCTCTAAAGCGCGGTTAATGCTGGTTCTCAATGATTGGATATTGCCTGAGAACACCGCATATTCCGAGGACAGTGCTACCTGGCTAGTGACGGTTTCGCCGTGTCGCTTGAGAGTGTTGGAGATCGAGGTCAGCTGTGAATAGCTAAAGTATATTGATAACACCAGTGATATCAGCAGAGCTGGTATTAATGCCAGGAATACGACCTGTTGTTTGATGCCCCACTGATGCATCACTTGTGCTCCATTACCATTATTTTGTTATGTAGCGTTTCGTCATCGGGTAATGAGATTCCCAGTGATTTTGCCACCTGGTAATTGGTACGAACTGAAAAATCCGTTGGGTAATAGACCTTGCTTTTGAACTGCCAGTTGTTATCTATGAAGTCGGAGATTATTTGTGCAGCGCGTTCACCCGCCGAATTTGCCGATGTGTAAACTGCAGCGATTGCGCCGGCATCAACAAAATTATCTGAATATCCTATTACAGGTTTACGGCGGCGGTAGGATGTGAGCAGTATGTTTTTTACAGTTCGACTGTTGTAAATCAATGGATCAGCAACAGCCAACAATACATCATTATCTTCTATCGCCATCTCGAGTGTTTTTAGCAAGTCTGTATCATTAGTGATGGCATAAACCTGGATGTCGAATCCGTATTCAATTGCACATCTGGTTAAATCTGAGGCTCTTTCTATGGAGTTAATGCTGGACAGGAATGCAATAGATTCCCAGTCCTGGTCCATTGCCTTGATAAGCGGCACATCACGACACACGGGCTGCTCAAGCACAAGATTTGCTTTTGCTGAGGTGAATCGGGTGTTCTGCAGCTTTTTGTTCGATATGAAGAGTACGGGCGCATCTACCTCGTGAGCTTTATAAGCGGAAGCCGCAGCATTGCCAATCAGTATATAAGCTGTATTGGCATATGCAGGCGAAGCGTTAATGTTCTCGGTTGAGATTATACTTGCGCGTATATCGATTGCTTCGAGGTTTTTCCGTATCGCTGCCGCGGTATCCAGCTGGAACTGGCTGTTGGGAGAGATCGTGATAATAATATGCTCGCCTTGTCCAGCGTTGGCATAAGTCCCTGACAATAGAAATACTGGCAGGATGACGATCAGTTTCATCCATCGCGGAGTGCTGAAAGCAAATCGTATTACCAGTGATACCATTCCTGCATCGCGCCCCTGTATATTTCGGGTGAATAATCCATCATGCGTATCAGTACATTTTCAGTTTAAATTCAAGAAATGCAATCAAATTCTGCTCGACTGCAGGTGCCTGGCTTGAGGGTGCTGAATCATAGTCATTGTACTCACCCAGCAGGTTTTGCAGATTAAGTGCGAGGCTGGCATTTTCCTTGCCGAATTTAAAGTTTCGTACCAGGCGAAGGTCCAGCTTGCGAACACCTCGTGTATTTCTGTATCCGCAGCCACTGACTGGTGGTGGGGTTGTGCCTTCACAGGTATTGTTGTGATTTGCATCCATCCAGGCCATATCGCCGACGTAGTAAAAACCGAGACTTGCCGAATATTTCGAGCTGAAATCTTTCATTGCCAGCAAGGAGAAGCTATGGTCGGGAGCGGATTCTTCGTATTCCCGTGATTTGCCGGTGCGAACTTCATCTTCACTTTCAATATTCAGAATTGCGCCACTGGCAACAATGCGTAAAGATCTGTCATGTCGATAATCGAGCTCGGCTTCGAGACCTTGTACGCTCGTCTTGTATAGGTTGTCAAAGACAAATGCCACACCATTGACATTGTCAAGACCGGTGGGATCGGGCACCTCTGGAGCATAGATCAGGTCTTCCAGTTTATCCTGGAAAATCCTGGCATTGATCAGCATCCGGTTTTGTAAATATTTGCCGTAATAGCCGAGCTCAACCGTGGTGATTTTCTCGGTTAGCAGGTTGTTTACCGGGTAATAGAGTAATTCATAGAGTGAGATGGGTATGGTGCCACCTATCGTGGCCTCGCCAGTAAAGGCGACGTTGCCGTCCTGTTCGAACAAGAAAGGCGTTCGCACTGCCTGTGAAGCACCCAGGCGAACAGTGTGCATATCGTTAAAATGATGCAGGTAGGCAATACGCGGAGAAACATCGCCATCTGTACCATCGCTTTTTTCATATAGCGCGCCGATATCAATAGTGTTTCTAGAATCAAGTTCGAAGATGCCATTTGCAAAAAGTCGGTATGTATTGCGCTTGACGCCACCTGTATCGAGGAAGTAATAATCTGAATCAACCTTGTCCAGTTGCGCGCTTAAACCCCAGACCAGGTCGATTGATTTGGTTGGATTAATGAAGTGAGTGAACTCGGCGTTATGGCGCTGGCTGGTATAACTCAGTGAAACCGGGAATGTAAACGGATCAACCGGTGGCATGTCGATGGTGCGCGACGTAAATTCATCCTGCTCATCGAGGTAGTTAAAAAAGTACTTAACAACGAATGATTGACTTGTATTAATCGTACTGTCCCAGCGCAAATATTGGTGGGCATTGGTGTCTTCAATAACGCGCTCGGGTTTGATGGGCTCGCGTAAGCCTTGCTCGGCATTTTGATCGGTGCGGCCATAGCTGCCCTGGTAGGTGAGCTGGTTCCTGTTGTTGATCTGGTAGTCCAGCCGGTAATCAATCAGGCCGGAACTGACATCGTCATTGGCATCGTTACCATCAGCGCGATCCTGGCCATCGTCGTTAACTGTTGCCAGTGTGATCCTGTAATCAAGATCTCCGCTGTTACCGCCGTAGCGGTAAGTTGCATCGAAGATATCATGGTTACCGATATTAACCTTGGCGAAATGACCCTGATCCTCAGAGGCATGGCGTGTAATGATATTGATCACGGCCTGGAACGAGTTGGAACCATAAGTTGATGCATTGGGACCGCGGGTGACTTCGATACGCTCGATGTCATCAATTGCGATAGGTATGTTGTACCAGTTGACACCGCCCAGTAGCGGGTCGTAAATCGAGCGACCATCGATGAGTACGTTCATTTGTCTTGAATACTGATCACTGTGTCCGTGATAGGCCACGACCAGCAGCGGTTTGTCGCCAAAGTCATTAACCGAGTGCCCGACAACAATACCTGGAATTAATCGCAGCGCATCCGGGATGGTTCTGGCACCTGAAGCTTCGATCATTTCACGATCTATGCTCGAGATAGCAACTGGTGATGTAGCAGGTGATTGCTCTAGCGTATTATCCGAGAGCACGATGGGGATATCATCCAGCGGATCATCAACGGCGCTGGAGATTGAGCTGTAACCCAGGAGTAGCATGAATGTTGCAAATGCAAGCCTGTTCGAATCCATGATGTGTAACTTCAGTGTGGTTGTGTGTGACGCTTATCGATATACTTTGAAAGTTTAGTCCGAAGTGTACCAGTTCGCTGTTGCTTCATCACGAAAAGATCGAATAAGCTGTTGATTATGAATGATTCACCCTACATGACGCTGGAAAATACCATTGGCAATACACCCCTGGTGAAATTGCAACGCATCGCCTTGAATTCGAGCAATACCATACTCGCCAAGCTTGAAGGCAATAATCCTGCCGGATCGGTGAAAGACAGGCCGGCGTACAATATGATCCACCAGGCCGAGTTGCGTGGTGACATACAGCCCGGGGATACGCTGATCGAGGCAACCAGTGGTAATACGGGTATCGCGCTGGCGATGGTCGCTGCCATGCTGGGTTATCGCATGATCCTGATTATGCCGGATAACATGACCGAGGAACGCCGCGCGGCGATGAAGGCCTATGGTGCCGAACTGGTACTGGTTACGCAGCAGCAGAGCATGGAAGGTGCACGCGATCTTGCCCTGCAAATGCAGGCCGATGGCAAGGGCAAAGTACTCGACCAGTTCAATAACGAGAACAATCCGGACGCGCACTATATAGGTACCGGCCCGGAGATCTGGCGCGATACTCATGGCCAGGTAACGCACTTTGTCAGTGCCATGGGTACCACGGGCACGATTATGGGGGTGTCGCGCTACCTCAAGGAACAGAATTCAGATATCCAGATTGTCGGCGTGCAGCCGGAAGAGGGCTCAAGTATCCCGGGTATTCGCCGCTGGCCTAAAGAGTACCTGCCGGGTATTTTCGATGAAACGCGGGTTGACCAGGTTATCGATGTCAGCCAGCAGGAAGCCGAGGATACAACCCGCTTGCTCGCTGCTAAAGAAGGTATTTTCTGTGGTATCTCATCAGGTGGTTCCGTCTCAGCCGCACTGAAGCTGGATAAAGCAGTAGAAAACGCCGTGATCGTTTGCATTATCTGCGACCGTGGTGATCGTTACCTTTCAACCGGTGTGTTTCCTGCGTGATATTTAACTCTCGCAGAGGCGCAGAGGCGCATAGTAATGTTCCAGTTATGCCATCTCAACCGCAGCGAAATATTCCACTTATGTCATCTCGACCACAGGGAGAGGTCTCCAGACGGCGCTATGATGTTCAGGAGATTTCTCCCTGCAGTCGAAATGACAATATGGCAATCCAGCTGCATGATGCGCATCGAAGCGTTCAGAGATTGCCGCGTCGCCCTAAAAAAAACATGGGCGCCTCGCAATGACATCACAATAATATTTCTCTGCGCCTTTGCGCCTCAGCGAGAACCAGTAAAAACCAAATGAATCAACCTGCACAACGAAGAAGGCGACGAAAAAAACGCCTGCCAGAAGATCCTGTCGAAGTCACCATCGAATCATTATCTGATGAAGGTCGCGGTATCGCGCATGTCGATGATCGTGCTGTATTTATTGACCAGGCTCTCGAGGGTGAGCGTGTTGCATTTAAATACACACGGCTGACTTCGAAAATAGCCGAAGGTCGTGCCTGTGAGGTGCTTGAAGCATCTGCAGACAGGGTTGAGCCAAAGTGCGGCGTGTTTCATCTATGTGGTGGCTGCAGTCTGCAGCACATGCAAAGCGATGCGCAGATTCGGATGAAGCAGGGCACATTACTGAAACACCTGGAGCATATTGGTCAGGTAACACCACAGCATGTCATCGCGCCTCTGACAGGACCCGTTTGGGGTTACCGGGGCAAGGCCAGGCTGGGTGTGCGCTATGTTGCCAAAAAGGAAAAAGCCCTGGTTGGCTTCAGAGAACGGGGCTCTTCTTTTATTACCGATACCGAGCGCTGCGAAATTCTACATCCCGCCGTTGGTGGTATTATCCAGGCACTTTCCGAATGTGTCAGTGGCCTCGAAGCGAATCGCCAGATTCCCCAGATCGAAGTGGCTGTTGGCGATGATCAAACCGTACTGGTATTCCGTCATCTCGTCGAACTGTCATCGCATGATCGTGAGCAGTTAACAGTGTTCGCTAAACAGCATGGTCTTTCGATAGTGCTACAGGCAGGATCACCGGATGAACTCGAGCCACTGTGGCCAGAGACGATAGCGCCGCTTTTCTACGTGCTTGATGAGTTCGATATCCGAATAGAATTCCAGCCGAATGATTTCACCCAGGTGAACAGCGAGATTAATCAAAACATGGTCAGGCGTGCGCTTGATTTCCTGCAACTGGAAAATGATGACGACGTGCTCGATCTATTCAGTGGCCTGGGGAACTTTACCTTGCCGATATCACGTTACTGTGGACATGTAACCGGTGTTGAGGGTTCACTGGCCATGGTTAATAAAGCCAGGGCGAACGCCGAACTGAATAACATCACCAATGCAGAATTTCACTATGCCGATCTGTACAGCGCTGAAGTTAAAGACACGCAATGGGTCAAACGCCAGTACAACAAGATACTGCTTGATCCGCCACGCTCGGGTGCGGCCGGCATTCTTGATTACATCAAGAAAATGAAAACAGAGCGCATCGTTTATGTTTCGTGTCATCCGGCAACACTGGCGCGTGATGCTGGCGTGTTAGTCAATGAGCTCGGCTACAAGTTAACGCATGCGGGGGTGATGGATATGTTCCCGCATACGGCGCATGTTGAGTCTATTGCGGTGTTTGAGCGGTAGGTTTTATCGCAGAGGCGCAAAGAGCGCAAAGTATTTTGATTGTTGAAATATTGCTGTCATTTCGACCGCAGGGAGAAATCTCCCAAGCATTGTAGTGTCGTCAGGAGTTCTCTCCCTGCGGTCGAGATGACATAAAACAATAACAACCTTTGCGCTCTTTGCGCCTCTGCGGTTAAAAAATATGTATAAAAATACCCGCATAAGCGGGCATTGGTGTTTTCACTTCAGTACTTGAAATTTACACAAGAAAGAAAGTCATCTTTACCCCGGCAACTTCAATTTCATCACCACTTTTCAGTGCATGGGCCTGGCTGCCGACTTCAGTGCCGTTCACCAGAGGGTTGGTTTCAGATGAGCCAGCATCAACAACGATCAGGAAGTAACCGGTGGGTCGCCGTGTAATCGCAGCGACCTGTACGCCGGGTTTGCCCAGCGTGGTAAGAATCTTGGTGAGCTGGAGTTCCTGTCCACTGTTTGCCCCACTCATTATTTTAAGAACGGCATCACCAGGGCTTCCAGAGCCACCGGCACCGGACTGTGCCAGGTCAGATGCAATCTGGCCGATGGACTGTTCGATTTTCTGATCGGCTTCTTCCTCTTCTGGCATGCCGGCAGCGTCGGGACGAATGATCAGGGTTTTTTCAAAGTCGTCGTTCTCGGCTTCAGCAGCTTCATTCACATAAGTTATTTCGTGCTTGCCAATACTGATGACTTCACCGTTTTGCAGCGCATGCTTGCTGATTTTTTCACCATTAATATAGGTGCCGTTGGTACTACCCAGATCCTCGATGAAAGAATCGTTCAATATCGTGAGAACTTTTGCGTGGTTTCCGCTGACAGCAAGATTATCAATGTGTATATCATTGTCTGTTTTACGGCCAATCGTCATAACTTCTTGATCCAGCTCGTATTCCCGTACTATTTGATCATTAAAACTTAGTACTAGTTTTGCCATTATTTCTTTCCTGCGCGGGTTATATCATGAGAATAATTCAAAAAACCGAGAAAACAAGTTATTTGACGCCGGAAACGACTTGATTGGCCTGGCCAGCATCGCCGAAATGTTATCTTTGCCGCCGGCTTCATTGGACACGCGAATCAGCTCTGCTGCCGTTTGATCAAGATTATCGCTGTTGTCGATAATTATTTTCTTTATCACATCATCATCGATCATGTCAGTGACGCCGTCAGAGCATAACAGGTAGATGTCATCGGGGTGCGCGACATCTTCCAGAACATCGATTTCTACAGTTTCTTCTATACCTACGGCACGTGTCACCAGGTTTTTATTAAGTGACTTGCGGGCCTGTTCAGGGGTATAAAAACCCCGGTCGATCAATTCCTGCATCAGGCTATGATCGCGGGTAATCTGTTCCAGCTCACCATGACGCAGTCGATACAGGCGCGAATCGCCAACATGTGCAACCGTGAAACGATTATCGTAAAACAGCAGTACGACAACGGTGGTGCCCATACCACGGTATTGCGAGTTTTCACTGGATGCGTTAAACACGTTGGTGTTCGCTTCGTAAATTACATCAAGTACGGCAATGCTTTCCTGGCTGTATTGGCTGTGTTCCTGGGGTTCAGCTGATTTGATTGTTTTCAGCCTGTCGCCGAGTTTTTCCAGTACGGTGCTCACGGTGATCGCACTTGCAACTTCACCACCGCGATGACCGCCCATGCCGTCGGCGAGCACGGCAAGACCAATATCAGTATTACTACCGATAGTGTCTTCGTTGTGGGCTCTGACAGATCCGATATCTGTCTGACCAGTAATCTCGATTTTGTCCTTGAGGCTCATGAACTGGCTTTTCTTTTTCTTTCAGCTGCGATGATTTTCTGACATTTGCCGATATCTTCAGACATTTGCATACCTGTTTGATAGCGCTTTTCTGTGTCTTTTGCCATAGCACGGTTAATAATTATGCTGACACAACGTGGTACATCGGGATTAATCGACTCAGGTGGCGGGTGTTGTTCATTGGCGATCTTGTACATCAGCGTCGCCATTGAATCAGCCGAGAAGGGCTGTTCACCGGTTACCATCTGGAATAGCATCACACCCAGTGAGAAGATATCGGACTGACCAGTCACCTTCTTACCGGCCAGTTGTTCTGGCGACATGTAGGAAGGTGTGCCCAGTATCATACCGGTTTTCGTTTTACTCGCATCGGTAATGCGCGCGATACCAAAATCAGTGATCTTCATGCTGTCGCTATCGGGGTCCCACATGATGTTGGCGGGTTTGATATCGCGATGTACCACATTATTGTTGTGTGCATAACCAAGGCCATCTGCTACACGCTTGATCAGTTCAAGTACCTTGTCGACTGGTAGCAGGTTATCTTTCTTTGTGTACTTTGTCAGGTCGGCGCCCTTGAGGAATTCCATGGCGATATAAGCAAGGTCATGCTCTTCACCTGCATCAAATATAGTCACAATACCGGGATGGGTGAGGCGGCCTGCCGTTTCAGCTTCGCGAAAGAAGCGATCTTTAACATCCTCCAGTTCGTCAGCTTCAAATTCCTGTGACAGGGCCATGGTCTTGATCGCAACGACGCGTGAGATCTTTGGATCCTTGCCGAGGTAGACAGCGCCCATGGCGCCCTTGCCGAGTTCGCGTTCAACTTCGTAACGACCGAGCATGGGTTTTTCAACACCTGCGCCCTCAAGCACGAGTGTGCCTCCGGGTGAGCTGTTGGCGCCGCCAAGAATAACGGTTTCTTCCATCGCCCGCGCACGACTAGAGCGATCGCCGATATCACGAAAATCTGCATCGTGGTCCTTCATATAGTCATAAACGGATTTGGCCTTGTTGAACTGGCGCTTGCGTTCGTAATCAAGTGCAAGGTTATACAGCAGTTCCAGTACAGATTTGTCGACGGGCAGTTTACGGAACTTCTCGAAAGCCATATCGAGTTGTCCCTGTCCCTGCATCGACAGGCCAAGCATGCGATTGCTTTCAGCCGATTCAATATCAAGGCGCGCCTTGCCTTTCTCGGTTAACAGGAAGCGCTTGGTAGTGAGTAACAGGTGACCGGTTATAAGCAACATGCCCGGTAACATGAGCTGTATCCATGCGCCCTGGGTCGTCATCATGATGTATTCAGATACAAACAACACGATAAAGAGCAGTGCGGAAACCGTGAAAGCGATCGCAGCGCTCATGCGTGGCAAAACCAGCATCAGGTATAGGGCGATAATGACAAACGCGCCAATGGTGGCGTATTTGCCCCATGATGGTTGAATAAAGAAATCTTCATTCAGGATGCTGGATACGGAATGCGCCAGCGTAACAACCGGCGACATGGCCGGGTTGATGGGTGTAACCATGCTATCACCAACACCGATTGCAGTAGCGCCGATGAGAACAACCTTGTCCTTGTATTTGCCTGGCGGAATTTTTCCTTGCAGCACATCGTAGAAAGAATCGACAGGGAAGGCCTCATTGCCAAATTCATCATTGCTGTAATAGAAAGTATTCATTAACGACTCAGCATCGGTTTTGATGCTTAATCTGCCAAGGTTAACGCTGTTGCCTAACACGGCGTTGATATCATCAATACCCATATTCAGGCTTTTTGCAGCCAGTATTAACGCAAGCGATGGATAATAGTCACCGTAGTAATTAACCAGCAGGGGTTCCGACCTGATGGCACCATCAACATCCGGTATCGAAACCAGCGCACCCATACCGGCGGCGGTTTCACCAATGGTTTGAACCGGTGCGAACGTATCGACCATGGAGATGGGGCCTGTATCGCCAGGATTGGTATTAACATTGTTGACTATATTACTCGCCGGCAACCGGTTCATGAGTACATAGTCAGGCAGGTTGTCATCGGGCCTGCCAAGTGGGGCGCCTGGAATGAAAGGCATCGCGAGTACCACATTGTTGGCTTCTGCCATACTTTCAGCCAGTTTCATATCAGTGTTGAGTGCTTCAGCAGCCGAGTCGAGAAAGGCGATATAGGTATCAAGCTCTTCTGCAACTGAAAGCTTCAGCGGAGAATTCTCAAGATGCTTGCTAACCTTGTCGAGTGCGGCACGACCTTTAGCATTGTATTTACCCTTAACCAGCTCACGTGAGGACTCGATAGCCAGCTCCAGTTCCTCAACGGATTCAGGGACGCGGGCGATGCTGCTCTCTTCAAATGCGAGTTTGAGTTCGGTGATGAACTGCAGGCCGGGATCAAGTTGTGGTTCGGTGAAGAACACGGTCTGGCCAATAGCCCTGGCGCCACCTGTGCTCAGGATCTTGTGCATTTTTGCGTGCACATCACGCGACCATGGCCAGCGTCCGATATTGGCAATACTCTCATCGTCGATAGCGACTATCGCGATTTTGTCACTGGGTGTGCGAACTGATGAACTGACACCGAAGTCATAAGCGCCACGTTCAAGGCTTTGCATGAAATCAGAGCGTGAGAAAATGAGAAAAACAAGGGTGATCAGAAGACCGACAAACCAGTCGCTTTTCCAAATCCCTTTTTTCATGGTATCCCCCGGTGAGTTTTTGATAGATGAAACCACCCGTGCGGATTACCACCAGTGACTTCAATGCATGGACTACTTCTTGTTATTTATGTACGAGCATAGTCCAAGACCTGCGCCATGTCGTTGATATTGTGCGCAATTATCAAACCATTACCTGGCTATCAGGTGGCAAATAAGCGGTGATTGAGAAGCTGTGGGCTTGCTGATTTCCGCCTGTTTTCATACCCATAACAGGCGGAAATCGATATTACTGCATGCGAGGGGAGATGAGTTCTTTGCTCAGGATGGAGGCGGTTGAAGCGCCCAGGCGATCGACCAGTCTTTCAAGTACATCTTCTTCAACAGCGTACTCCATGATTTCTTCTTCGCCGACAACTTCGCGCGCAACATAACTTGCGCTGCCGAGCTTGTCGACCAGGCCGAATTCAACGGCTTCCTGGCCGGTCCAGATCAGGCCGGAAAACAGACCATCGATTTCTTTCAGGCGATCACCACGGCCGTCTTTAACCGCGGTAATAAACTGCTGGTGAATATCATCGATCATGGTTTGCACGTGTTTTACGGCTTCTTCATTGATTGGTGCGAAGGGATCGAGTAAAGCTTTGTTCTCACCGGCAGTCAGGGTGCGGCGTTCGATGCCGAGTTTTTCCATGGCTTCAACCAGGCCGAAGCTGTCCATGCGTACGCCGATCGAGCCAACGATGCTGGCCTTGTTGGCATAAATTTCATCGGCCGCCGATGCCACGTAATAACCACCGGATGCAGCCATGTCGCTGATAACCGCGTACAGAGGCGTATCCGGGTAAAGTTCACGCAGACGTACGATTTCATCGTAGATATAACCTGCCTGCACCGGTGTGCCACCCGGACTGTTAATACGCAGGATGACGCCCCGGGTTTTTTCATCTTCAAAGGCACTGCGCAGTGCTGAGACGATGTTGTCAGCACTGGCTTTTTCATCATCAGCAATGATGCCCTGCAGTTCAACCAGGGCCGTATGCTTGGTTGCTATTTTGGTGGTGGTGAAATCCGGCTCGAGAAAAGCGAACAGCACAAAGGTGATGTAAGCAAACACGAGGAACTTGAAAAAAATGCTCCAGCGTCGCGCCCGTCTCTGTTCCTTCAGACTGGCCTGCGCCAGTTTGGTGATTACGCGTCTTTCCCAAAGATGTTCCTGGTCTGTCATGTGTCGCTATATTCCGGTTAATTCATCAAGTTCTGATTATTATGGGACAAAAATTCGTATAAGTCTGTTACGTCATCAAGACAGGCCAATAAATTATGACGCTGCATCGATGCCGCATCTTCGACACCGTGGGTGACGCCGACAGCTTTAATGCCCGCATTGTGCGCCATCATAAAGTCATGTGCACTGTCACCGATCATCAGGCTGTGCTCTGCCTGTGCATCGAGTTCCTGCAAAATGCTGTGCAGCATTTCCGGGTGTGGTTTGGAAGGCATTTCGCCGGCACAGCGTGTGGTCACGAAATAGTTGCCGAGCTGGTGCTCCTGCATGGCTCGATCAAGCCCGATACGGCTCTTGCCGGTGGCAATGGCCAGCGTGTAGTTGTCGGCAACCAGCTGATGCAACAGCTCTTCAACACCGTCGAACAGGTGTGCAGGCACGGGGTTGTCATGCAGAAAGTGTTGCTTGTAGGCCGCTGCAATCGACTCGATTACAACGGATTCGAGTTCTGGATGCAGCTTTTCGATGGCTTCATACAGTCCCAGGCCAATCACGCTGCGCGCCACGTCCTCGCTGACATGCAGGCGACAGACCGTGCGGCTGGCATGCTGCAGGCTGGTAACGATGCGTTCGATCGAGTCGATCAAAGTACCGTCCCAGTCGAATACGAGTAGCTTGTAATCTGTGTTTGGGTAGTCAGTCATAATGTGTATAAAAACCTGTTCTGGACTGATAAGACAAAGTATAAGCCCAAATGTTGCGATGTCATCCGCACAATTTATACCGCAATCGTATCGAGAAATTGTGACAGATCTGCTGTCAGCGGTGCATGCACCGAGATGCCTTCACCGAGTGGCAGAAAAATATGGCTGGCGTGCAGGAACAGCCGATTCAGCCCGAGCTGTTTCATCTCGCGATTGAAAGCCTCGTCGCCGTACTTTCTGTCACCGGCAATCGGGTGCCCGGTACAGGCAGCGTGTACGCGGATCTGGTGGGTGCGCCCGGTTTCGATCTGGACCTGCATCAGGCAGGCCGGTTTGTATTGTTCGACGGGCTCAAAATGGCTAACCGCGTGCTGGCCGTTCGGGTCGACTTCAACCATATGCTCACCACCGCGACGTGTCTTGCGCAGCGGCTGGCTGACCGTGGTATCGCCCGCATGCCAGTGCCCCTTGAGCAGGGCGAGATAGGTTTTCTCCAGTTGCTTGCCGCTATCAGCATCCGGCCTGAGAGCATCATGCAGGGTATTCAGCGTCTGCCTGTTTTTGGCCAGTACCAGGCAGCCACTGGTTTCACGATCCAGCCGGTGTACCAGTTCCAGGAACTGGTCAGGGTAAAGCTGCCGCATGGCTTCGATAATGCCGAAGCTGAGCTCGCTGCCGCCGTGTACGGCGAGACCGGATGGTTTATTCAGCACCAGGATGTCATCATTTTCAAACAAGCGCGCCGCTTTCAGCGTGTTCAGCACCGATTCGGGGACGTTCGGGCGATCTCGCTCGGCGGTCTTAACCGGTGGAATCCTCACCGTATCGCCGGCCTCGAGGCGGTAACTCGGCTTTTTGCGGCCTTTATTGACACGCACCTGGCCGCTGCGCAGAAGCCGGTATACATGGCTCCTGGGCACGCCCTTGAGCTGGGTTAGGAGGAAATTATCAATGCGCTGGCCTTGCTGATCCGGTGAAATTTCGACTATTTTCACGCTGGAAGGCTTGTTTTTGGGGTTTTCGGAATTATTCACTAATTATGCCGTGGTTAGGTGAGCAACTGAATGAGTTGACCAGCAGGCTGTATTTTGACAGACTTGCGGCTTCAGATTCCAGTGTAAGTTATTGACGCCTTGGAAATTTTACGGGAACAGCCCGGTTTACGGACAACGTGAAATTTCTTCTAGTAGAGGTTAGAAACGCGGTTTCTCTCAAACCGAATTGCCGGATAAATTCAAAATTGAACCGATAATTCATTTGGGTAGTCAATACTATCAGTGCAAGCATGTACTATAGATATTTAGAACATACAGCGTTTCTGAACAATAAAAACACCTGGCATGACCAGGCATAACCTCAGGAATCTGAACGACTCAATTTTTACTCATTCGCATGAAGGCGAATGAATGAAAACAATAATATTAACGAATGATACATCCGACCCAATTTTTCGAACCTGCATTTGCACTCTCTGAGACTGTCATCATGGTGATGTCAGCTGTATTGGTGCTTGCGCTTTATACAAACCGAGAAGGTTTAGCGCGCACTTGCAAAGCTGCCGTTCGTGATCGCAACTGGTCGGCTATTTACACAGGTTTAACTGCACATGAAAAGAATTCTTATCAATGCAGTCCAGAAAGAAGAAATTCGAGTTGCCATGGTCGATGGCCAGCAACTCTACGATCTGGACGTCGAAATACCCTCACAGGAACAGAAAAAGGCCAACGTATACAAGGGCAAGATCACTCGTATCGAGCCTAGCCTGGAAGCGGCTTTTGTAGACTACGGCGCCGAACGCCACGGTTTTCTGCCATTCAAGGAAATATCACGCAATTACTTCAGCGAAGAAGCACTGAAGGCCCAGGGCCGTCCTGATATCAAGACCGCACTGAGTGAAGGTCAGGAAGTTGTTGTGCAGGTTGAAAAGGAAGAGCGTGGCAATAAAGGCGCAGCGCTGACAACCTTTATCAGCCTGGCCGGCCGTTTCCTCGTACTCATGCCAAACAACCCGCGCGCGGGTGGAGTCTCCCGTCGTATCGAAGGCGAAGACCGAAACCTGATTCGCGAAGCATTAAGTCAGCTTGAAATCCCGCAGGGTATGGGCGTAATAGTTCGTACCGCTGGCGTAGGTAGAAATACCGAAGAGCTGCAGTGGGACCTCGATTACCTGTTGCAGTTATGGACCGCTTTTGAAAAAGCGGCAGAGGAGCGTCCGGCACCCTTCCTGATCTACCAGGAAAGTAACGTGATCGTGCGTGCATTACGCGATTACTTCAGGACGGATATCAACGAAGTCTTGATCGATTCCGAAAAAGTCTACAACAAGGCGCGTGATTTCCTGAGCCAGGTAATGCCTGAACGCCTGAACAAGCTCAAGTTGTATAGTGATCCGGTACCGTTGTTTAACCGCTTCCAGATCGAGAACCAGATCGAGTCGGCTTATCGTCGCGAAGTTCACCTGCCATCAGGCGGTGCTATCGTCGTCGACCATACCGAAGCGCTGATCTCCATCGATATCAACTCGGCACGCGCAACACGCGGTGGTGATATCGAAGAAACCGCACTGAACACCAACCTCGAAGCGGCTGACGAGATCGCGCGCCAGTTACGCCTGCGTGACCTTGGTGGCCTCATCGTGATCGACTTTATCGACATGGTCTCTTCGCGTAATCAACGCGAAGTTGAAAACCGTTTGCGCGAGGCCGTGAAAATAGACCGCGCACGCGTACAGATTGGCCGTATCTCACGCTTTGGCCTGCTGGAAATGTCGCGTCAACGCCTGAAACCCTCACTGGGTGAATCTACGCAGATTGTATGTCCACGTTGCACCGGCCACGGCACGATTCGTACAGTTGAGTCATTAGCGCTGTCCCTGATTCGCGTCATGGAAGAAGAGGCATTGAAGGAAAACACAGCACGCGTTGATGTGCATGTGCCTGTCGATGTCGCGACCTACATGCTGAACGAGAAGCGCAAGGCGATTAACGAGATCGAACAGCAGACCAATATCAAGATGATCATTATTGCGAACTCCACACTGGAGACACCGCAGTACAAGGTCGAACGTGTTCGCAAAGGCGAGCTGGACGAAAAGAGTGGTGTAGCGAGTTATCAGCAGGTGGAGGATATTGGCGAGTCTTATGATCCTAACGCATATAAAGAAAAAGCCATTCAACCTGAACAGCCAGCCGTCTCCACGGTAGCGCCATCACGCCCGGTGCCACAACCGGCTGCTGCACCTGCACAAGGTGGTGGTTTCCTCGGCAAGATCGTATCGCTGTTCACCAATGACAAAGAAAAAGAGAAAGAAGAAGAGGAGAAAAAAGCGGCTTCACAGCAGAAATCGGGCCAGCGTCGCAGCGGCGGCCGCGGTGGTCGTGGACGCGGCCAGGGGCAGTCACAGGGCGGGCAACGCCGCGCTGGTGGTGGCCGAGGCGGTCGCCGACCTTCAGGCAAGAAGACGCAGCAACAGAAAGGTGGCCAACAGAAGTCTGCACAGAAATCTGATAGCCAGCAACTGGCTGAACAGGACAAGCGTCAGCAGGGTGGTCAGCAACAGGCCCAGGGAAAATCAACAGAGGCTAAATCAACCGAAGCCAGGTCAACGGAAGGTAAATCCAGAAGCCGTGGCCGTCGCGGTGGTCGTGGACGCCGCTCAGGAAGATCACGCCAGGGTGAGAAACAGGCAGCTAATGCAAATGAAGCAGCAAGCAGTACTGACAAGCAGGATGCAGCAAAGCAACCGGAGAAGTCTGGCAAACCCGAAGCAGAAAAACGCGCACCCAGGGCTGAGCAGCAAAGCAAGCCGGCTGCTGATACAACTGCACCAAAGGCGGAGCAATCAAGCAAGCCTGCTGCCGAGAATGCGCCTGCACAGGCACAGGGCAGGGAGAATAAACCTCAACAAGCCCGGGCCACTGAAAATAAACCCAGTGCAAATAAGCCTAGTGAAAATAAGCCCAGTGAAACTAAGGCCGGTGATAATAAACCGCGTGAAACCAGGCCCGCTGAAAGCAAAGCTGCAGATACTAAACCCAGGGAAGATCGACCTAGAGAGGATAAACCGAGGGAAGATAAGCCGAGGGAAGATAAACCAAAGTCAGCCAAAACCGACGCAAAAGAATCTGCAGTTATCGTAAACGACTAAACAGAATAAGCCGGTGTTGGGCAACCGACGCCGGTGCATTTCCTACTAGACCAGCCTCTTAACCTTGAGATGTTCGATCAGACCCTCTGAAGCATCCTCGATCAGGTCGAGTACAATCTCGAATCCTTTACCGCCACCATAGTAGGGGTCCGGCACCTCATGCTGTTCATAGTTTTCCGAGAAGTTCAGAAACAGGTGTAACCGCTCTTCATGACCGGCAGGGCAAATCGCCTTGAGGTCATACTGGTTATCAACATCCATGGCGATAACGTAATCAAAGTGTTCAAAATCTTCACTCGATACTCTACGTGCACGCTGAGTACTTAAATCAAAACCACGCTTGAGTGCAGCGCTTTGTGCGCGGTCATCCGGTGGATTACCGACATGGTAGGCATGTGTACCGGCTGAATCGATATGTACCTTGTCTTCCAGGCCATGCTCAGAAATTTTATGCCTGAACACACCTTCTGCCGTTGGTGAACGACAGATATTGCCCATGCATACGAAAAGAATTTTAACCATAACAACTCCAAAATATGGGGATGTATTTTAACTGATTGTTTGCCACAGAGGCACAGAGGGCACAGAGTTTTCTTATTCTTATGTTGTCATTGCGAGGAGCCCATAGTTATTTTATGGGCGACGCGGCAATCTTTACTGATTTCGATTCACATCATGCATGAGATTACAAATTACTTCCGTGTAATTAGCCCTTCCGGCCGTACTTCGTACGTGCAATTTTGCTCCTTGCAAAATTAGTGCTTCGATAAGTCTATCCTGAGCTACGCCGAAGGGCTCGCAATGACAGCGTTAATAACAACGCTGAGTCACTGTGCTGCAGAGACTCAGAGACTTAACTGTAGTATGTCATCTCGACCGCAGGGAGAGATCTCTTAAACATTATAGTGTCATCGGGAGATCTCTCCCTGTGGTCGAGATGACAACTGAGGTGTACATGATCCATTAATTGAACACCTGCCATACCAACGCACTTGCATTGTTGAGACCAACTCTTATGATAAACGGATAATTCTTCAAGCACCCGGGGAGGTCAACCAGAATGAAATATCTTGCATTTCTTGTCGCTTTCAGCTTCGCGCCCATGGCCCAGGCGGAGGATTTCGATCCGGAAAAGGTCATCAAGTACCGCCAGGATTTTATGACGGCGGTAAAAGGGCATAACAATGCGATCAAGTCGATTGTGAACGGTGTTGTACCCTATGACAATCATCTCAATATGCATATCGCTTCCCTGGAGGCGCTGTTCATGGAAATTGAAAGCCTGTTCCCTGAAGGCAGTGACTTTGGCGAAACGAATGCAAAAGATGCTATCTGGGACAATCCTGAGAAGTTCAGCAAGACGTCTAATGATGCCATTCAAGCGCTAGCAACATTCAAGGGTGTAGCCAGCGAAGGTGACAAGAACAAGAC
>JARFRD010000172.1 GCA_029287435.1 Gammaproteobacteria bacterium | reverse complement strand
ACAAAGAGGAGTTGTTCGAGATGACAAAGAGGAGTTGTTCAGGATGACAATTTAGAGTGTTTGTATATTTAACTCACACTGTCATCTCGACCGAAGGGAGACATCTCCTGAACCTGGTCAGCTGTTCAGTGAATAGTGTGGTTTAGCGGGTTACTCTGTTGAGGCAGATCTCTCACATGCGTTCGAGATGACAAAGAGGTGGTTGTTCGAGATGGCAAAGTGGAGTTGTTCGAGATGGCAAAGTGGGGTTATTCGGGGTGACAATTTGGAGTTGTTAAAGTCATTAGTGTAAATCGAAACAAGCTAGTCACCAACACACAAAAAAACTCCGTGCCCTCTGTGCCTCTGCGGCAACTACCTAGAAAGTACCGCTATTCCAGCCAAACATATGGCGTTCAGGGCTGGCGAACTCGATATAGGTTCTTGATGGCGGCACACCCAGGTGCTGCTCGATGAATACGCACAGGGCTTCAGAGTATTTGCTGGTTTCTGCTTCGTTGAGTCCCAGGCTTTTCAGCATAAGGAAAGCACAGGGATCTGGTGTGCCTGCGAAAGTCATGCTGGCCTCGGTTTGTATGTTGACCATGACATAGCTCTCGGGCTTGCCGAGTACATCTGCTGTCAGGCTTGAAGCTTTTGATGCCAGTTCTGCAGTGTTTTGTGATTTAACGTTTGTTGTTATCTGAAGTACGGGCATAGTTAAATCCTAGTTACAGTATTCTCGAATCTGCCGCCTGGCTTCATTGATACGTCGTTGCTTTTCTTCATCACTGACGTATCGGGTATTACCCTTTTCATCACGTTCCCTGAGCTGGCCGCGAGCCTGGATCGTTGCAAGATCTTCTTTCGCGGCCTTGCAGCGACGTTTGACCTCTTTGGCAGGTAGTGACGGTACCGGGGGTTGAGCTGGAATACCTTCTTCCTTGATTTTTTCCGCTTCGTCCTCAGCTTCCTGCTTGAGCTTGTCGACAGTTTCTGCACCTGTAGTCATACCGGTTTTACCCGTTTGTACGTTGACACGCTCTGATTCGGCTTCAATGGGTTTGGTGCCTGAATAATGTACTTTCCCATCGGCATCGACCCATTTATAAATTTCACTTGCGGACAGATTTTGAGATGCAAAACTGAAGAAAATGGCAAGAGAAATAGAAGCCAGTCGCTTCATTGGTGCGACGGGCCACAGGTATAAATGGCTGCTGTTCTGGTTAGGCATAATCACAGGCTCCTTATTTTTCCCTATGAGTGTTACCATAGCGTTTTCAGACGAAAAATAAAGTAATCGGGCCTGTTTCTTCGGGTTAATTTATGGCGGACAGACGACTAAAAATCTTTCACACGGTAGCGCGCTTGCTGAATTTCACCAAGGCTGCTGAGGAGCTGCATATGACGCAGCCTGCAGTGACTTTTCAGATTCGTCAGCTTGAAGAGCAATTCAATACGCGCCTGTTTGACCGTACGCACAACAAGGTTACCCTGACGGATGTAGGTAAACAGGTCTATTCCTATGCGGACAGGATTCTGAAGCTCTACGAAGAAATGACGCACAATATCACCGAGATGACTGGTGATGTCAGTGGCGCCGTGACCCTCGGTGCCAGCACCACTGTAGCGGAATACATGCTGCCTTTGTTGATCGGAGAATTTAAAAACAAGTTTCCTGACGTGGTGATCAATCTTCGTGAATCCAACAGTGAAGATATTGTTAACATGGTGGAAAACAATGATATTGACCTGGGTATTGTTGAAGGCTCGGTTAACAACAAGAATCTTGTGGTCGAAGAATGCAAGACCGACCACCTTGTGGTAATTATGCCAAACGGTCATGCGCTTGCATCCGAGAAGAAGCTGGGCGTTCAGGATTTTATCGCGTACCCGTTCATCAGTCGTGAGCACGGTTCCGGTACACAGGAATCGATTACCAGTTATGTCGAGAAGTACGGTAATGGTGAATCGTTGAACATCTGTTTTGAGCTGAGTAGCCCCGAGGCAATCAAGGGCGCTGTTGAAGCCGGGATGGGGCTTTCCATCGTGTCGCGCTCAACCATCATCAAGGAGATCAAGCTGGGTACACTAACAGCCATTGAGCTTAGTCCATCCCTGGAAAGACCTTTCTCCTTTGTGCGTCAGCGTTACAAGTTCAAATCTCGTGCCGCCGATCAGCTGTTAGCGTTTTCTCAAGAATTCTGTAAAGACGATTAAACTATCGTCATTCCTGTTTCTGTTTTTCCTATAATTTAACTATGCGTGATGTAAAGGCATTGATTGAACTGTTTGAAAGCCTGGACCGGGAGCGTCAGGACAGTCTGCTTGAGTATGCGGAATTTCTACAGTCCAGGAGTGGCCCGGTGCAGAAAGAAATAGTAGAACCGGAAGAGGTACCGCGACCGGAATCCGAGAGTGTGGTTGGTGCAATCAAGCGCATGAAGCAGACTTATCCCATGATCGATAGCATGGAGGTTTTTTCGGTGGCATCAAACCTGATGACAGATCATATGGTCAAAGGACGTGATGCTGAAGAAGTGATTAATGAGATCGAGAGTTTGTTCGAAGAGACCTATAAAAAGTTACTTCGGGATTTTGAATGATTGAATATCTGAAACAATGGTACGAGCGTAATTTCTCCAATCCACAGGCGGTCATCCTGGTTTTAATGATCGTAATCGGGTCTGTTCTTGTGCTGTATTGGGGCGATATTCTTGCGCCTGTACTGGCCAGCCTGGTTATTGCATATGCCCTCGAGGGTATAGTCAAAAGAACTACCAGGCTGGGGATGCCGCGTATATTGTCTGTGGTTATTACTGTCTTCGTTTTTGTAACTACCTTGCTGATTATCCTGCTTGGCCTGGTGCCACTGGTAACAAGACAGTTGACCCAGCTGGTCAAGGATTTTCCGTATATCATCGAGAAGATACAGACGAAAATCCTGGCATTGCCTGAAAGGTATCCGCTGATATCCGAAGCCCAGGTGAATGAAGTTGTTAATACCCTGAACAATGAACTGGTGGTTTACGGGCAAAAGTTCCTGAGCTTCTCGCTTTCTTCGGCGGGCAATATATTTACCATCATGGTATACCTGATCGTGATTCCATTGCTGGTGTTTTTCCTGTTGAAAGACAAGGATGAAATCATGGCCTGGTTCAGGCGTTTTCTTCCCAAAGAGCATGGATTGGCATCGGCAGTCTGGAAAGACGTCGATATCAAGATGGGTAACTACATTCGTGGCAAGCTGGTAGAAATCCTGATCGTAGGTGTGGCTTCATACATCCCGCTTGCGCTGCTGGGCCTTAACTATGCAGCAACACTGAGTCTGTTTATAGGTTTGTCGGTTATCATTCCATACGTTGGTGCAATTCTCGTCACTATACCTGTTGCCATGATTGCATGGTTCCAGTGGGGGCCGAGTGATAGCTTTTTATATGTGATGATTGCCTATCTTGTTGTGCAGGCCCTGGATGCGAATGTGCTGGTGCCGCTGTTATTTTCCGAGGTTGTAAACATGCATCCTGCAGCAATTATCATCTCGGTACTTGTATTTGGTGGTTTATGGGGCGTCTGGGGCGTGTTTTTCGCGATACCGCTGGCAACCCTGGTACAGTCTGTTATCAATGCATGGCCAATGACGCGGCAGGCCCTGGAAAGCAGCAAGACATAGCTGGCAGGTTAAAGCCCGGTAACATCATTTGTTAGTGTTGTTTGCGATGGTGCTTCTGGAAATGTCGTTTCTTTCTTAGTTTCCTGCGACGACTCCACCATACCCAGAGACCACTGCAGGAAAGCCATAACAGTGCTATTGCTGCAGCATCCATTACATAGACGCCGTATTCGCCAAAGATACGTCCGCTATGCAGGTCGAGTACGACGCGTTCCTGTGTCAGGCCGCGACCGCGAAATGACTCCAGCAACACTTTCAATTTAGTCTCACCAAGCGTGATTTTTTTGGCCCAGGTTATGTTCTCAGCTGTGACCGCGTCCCAGTCCAGAATGTGTTCGTCGGCCACGTAATAGAGTGGGCCACTGGTCTCGATAACCGGGCGCTGGTACTTGATGCCAATACGCTGGATATCGCTGAAGCTATGGCCGGTTGGCATGCGTTCGACCAATTCACCATCAGATGTTAATAAAACGATTTCAGTATCAAAGGCGAGAGCAATAAGTTGCTCGGTTTTAACCGCACCGTGAAAAGTTTGTTCGCTTTTTCCCACGGGGTATGAGTTAAAAAAGATCAGGTTGTCGAGCACGGTAATTACGTGATCACCCACATCGTAACTGACAGCTTCGCCACTGGGCTGCAGCCCGTACCAGCTGAGTAGCAATGATGAGTCGACATACTTTTCATCAAGCTTGAGTGATTCCGTGTGATTGAGCATGATTCCGGTGATTGAAAGAATGATCACCAGGATGATGGCGAGCAGGCCAATCCGCCTGTGCCATAAAAAAGCGGTAAATTTTTTCGGTTTTCTACCCGTCATTTAACCAGCCCTGGGTTTATTCAGCTGTTGATCGAGCAGCAGGGCAACGCGAGCAAGACGGGTGACGGCACGGACCGACAGGGTTGCGCCTGAAATGTTATCGATGCCGCGGTCGAGTTCCCTGTTTTGTTTTAGTGTCGCGTCATCGAATTGCTCGGTAAAAAAGCTGTGTCGTACTTCCCAGCCACGACTTTCCCTGAATACCAGAATGCGTACCCGTTCAATTCGTCCCTGGTTAATTACAATACCGGTAGTGATGGGTTTGTCTTTACCGATTTCATCGAGGATCCAGGCGGTCCGGTCATCCTGTTGCCAGTAACGCACTCGCAGTCCCTTGTAGTTATGCCCAAGTATATCTTTCAACTGAGCCTTGATGTCCTTGTCAAGCCAGATGACGCCAGGTTTAGGTACATTGTCGTTAAACACTTCGGCAATAAAGGCATCTGGTTCCTGGTACACGCCGCCAGCATTTATCGTGCTGACATAAATCAGGAAAATAAAAGGCAGAACGTGCTTCATAACGGAGATTCTATCATTCAGTAAAAAACAGGAGCCCAAAGAAATCCTTTGGGCTCCTCTGTGACAGCAAACAACAGGCGTTGTTGAATGCTTACATCTAAGTTAGAAGTAGTAACCAATAGCAAGGTTGAAGCCATCGAGCTCCCCTGAAGTTTTGGCAGCACCGTGAGACTGCGACTGTACGTCAGCTTTCAGCACAACCTGCTCGTGTGGCCAGTAGTTCACGCCAAGATCAGTCTGGGTTTGTTCAGTATCACCTATACCGCCGTTGTCCCACACGTTATAACGAGCAAACACGCCGACAGCCGGGGTGAATTTCCAGGAGCCTTCAACGTAATATCCATCCTGTTTGCTCTTTGCCTGATCATCGGCTGATGCTGCACTGGTGACGTCGATATCCCAGTTACCATAGAGTGCACGTAACTGGAAATTACTGATGTTATAGATTGCATGAGCAGACAGCAGGATCGCATCATTGATGTTGGGATCAGCGCTTTGCGTCATGTCGCTCTGGTAATTGACTGTGCCCGCGAGTTCCAGTCCTCTTACACCTGTAAATTTCAGGCGACCTGTGTAGGCAAGATCTGAGGCATTGGCTTTGGCAACTTTTTGACGACCGCCTCGTATGCTGGTGCCTCCATCAAGGCCACTGGTAACTGCGAGATCATAGCTGAATCCACTTTCTCCAATACGCCCGGTGAGTGCAGCACCACCTTCCCACCATGTGGTCGGGATGATGTATGTTTCAATCGGGTTACGTTCCACGCCATAGAAAGTCGTTGGTTCATGGGTTTCATTCAGGATGCCGACCGGTACCAGGAACAAACCACCTTTGGTTTCCATGTTATCGGTCAGGTCAAATTCAACGTAAGCCTGCTCAAGCTCGACTGCGCCAGGATTCGAACCGTCTGCAGTGTCTTCAACAAACGCATGTTCAAGCTCAACCTCGGAGTGGACACGAATCTTGTCGGTGAAGTCATAACCGAAGAACAGCACGAAACGATGGAAGTCGAGCATCTCGAACGTGCTGCCATCGGGCCTTTCCAGGTTGTTATAGTGGAGTTCACCATAACCGCCGATATGAACTTTGCTATCTGATTTCTCGGTTTCTGATGCTTCAATAGAATCAGCCAGTGCATTCAGCTGCTCCTGCAGGGCTTTAAATTCTTCATCAGTGACTGCAGAGGCGCTGGTAGAAAAAGCCAATGCTGTTGCAACTGCAGCAGGGCTTAGTAGGGACAGGGAGTGTTTCATCAAATGACTCCAGACAAGATAAAAATAGTAGTAAATAGTTAAGTTGCAGCGCATTATACAGAGCTGAGATGCAAATGCAAACAATTCTCATCTAGATTTGAGATGGGGTATCAGTT
>JARFRD010000022.1 GCA_029287435.1 Gammaproteobacteria bacterium | reverse complement strand
AGATGTGTATAAGAGACAGTAGTGGGGTCATGAATAATGGGGTCAGAGAACAATATTCTCAGATATTAGCAACAATTGCCCTCTGACCCCATATAATTCTATTGCTGTATCTCGATATCGTAAAACGTGGTCTGTCCCCTATTATTCTTAAAGGGCGGCTGCTAAAAATTAAATCACTCCGACCCCTTTAATTGATACTTAATCTATGAAAAAGACTGGACAGCTTTCAAGTACTCTGACCCCTTGATTCTTTTTCCAAATACACCATGCCGATAAAATCGCTTATCATCGGGGGCCAAAGTAATCTGTTTCAACACTATCCCGCCAAAGCTGAACTTTTTATATGACGCCTGATATTTATCTTGCCGCCTTTTTTATTCTGCTGCTTGCCTACTTCATACGCGGTATTACCGGTTTCGGCTCGGGCCTGATTGCGATTCCCCTGCTCGCACATTTCCTGCCTTTGACTTTTGTCGTGCCGCTGGTGCTGGTGCTGGATTTCATTGCATCGGTAGTGCTTAGTCGTCATACGCACCTGCAGGTGCGCTGGGATGAGATCCGCAGCCTTTTGCCTGCTAGTATTGCCGGTATTCTGATCGGAGCATTGTTGCTGGTTAATCTTCCACGTGAACCGTTGCTGATTGGCCTGGGCTTGTTCGTCATATTCTTCGGATTGCGTTACCTGTTTAATGTACACAGCGAAAAGCCGACAAGCCGCTGGTGGTCGCTACCGACCGGCCTCAGTGGTGGTTTGATCGGCGCCATGTTTGGTACTGGCGGACCGCCCTTCGTGGTCTATCTCTCGCACCGCCTGCACGATAAAACACAGTTGCGCGGGACCTTGTCCGGCCTCTTCATGCTGGATGGCGCACTGCGCATCGTCACCTTCCTGGTCATGGGTTTGCTGCTGCAGACTGATATGCTGAGCTCGATACTGCTGGCCCTACCACTGTTGGGCCTTGGTCTTTATTTAGGGAACCGGGTACACCTGGGAATTAGCCGCCGCCAAATGCTAGCTGTAATTGGTGTACTGCTGCTTGGCAGCGGCGGGTCCTTGCTATGGAAGGCATGGGCCTTATAAAAAAGCGGGATCTGATCCCAGCTTTTCAATCACCGGCTGAAACATTCTTCTATATTGGCTGGGCGTTAGTCCGGTGAGGCGTTTGAACAGTCTTCTGAAAAAGGACGCATCTTCGTATCCGGCTTGCAGGCTAATGCTATCAACCGGCATTTGCCCTGCTTCTAATAATCGTTTGGCCTCTTCGATACGAAGGTTTTGCACATACTCGATGAAGGTAGAACCAGTAGCAGCCTTGAAACGTCTTTTCAAAGTACGTTGAGGGATGTTGGCCTGTTCGATGACCTGTTGCAGCGCATCAGGTTTTTTGTAGTACTGCTTTAACCAGTCTTCGCATTGTCGAACAACGGAATCTGCATGCGGTGCGCGGGTGACCAGTGATGCATAAGGCAGCTGCCCTTCTGAATGCCATTTGAGTAAATATACTTTGGCGATACGCAATGCTTCTCCCGCACTGGCATGGCGCGAAATGATGTGTACGGCGAGGTCGTGCCATGATGTGGTGCCGCCCGCGGTGACGATACGTCCGGCGGCATCAGCAAACACCAGGTTCGGCTCAGGCTGGAAATGTACTTTGGGGTATTTTTTTCGAAACAGCTCTTTGTAACCCCAGTGGGAAGTCGCGGGGCAACCATCCAGTAGTCCAGACTCGGCGAGCATGATGGCGCCGGAACAGGCGGAATATAGTGTGACGCCGGCTTTGTATTGCTGGCGTATCCATTGCATCAATTCGGGGTAACGGCCTTTGATGTCTTCATCGGGCCCGAGCCAGAGTTCCGGCAGGATGATGATACTTGCTGCCGGGCTTTCGCTAATGCTGCAGTCTGGCCTTACCGGGATGTTATTACCACAGCTGAAGGCGTCCTTTTCTGGCGATACGATGCGCACGCTGAACAACTGTTGTACGGTGTTCGATCGGACCAGTGTCTGCCAGATATTGCCGGCAGCCATCAGCACATCCAGCATGCCGTATAGTGCGGAGCCGGCGGTTTCGGGTACAGCAACGATGAGAACCTCTACGGGTTTTTGTTGTGTCACGGTAGTTATCCTCTGAATTCTGCAAAGAGTGGCACAAATGCCCTGTTTTTGTCTAATTTCCATCTTATAACAGCTGATGTCAAGACTTATTGTTATCGCAAGCCGTCACACAACGGCCTTTCAACAACACTTGAACAGGAGACGACAATGAACACACAGGATAAACAAACACGTAACGGCCTTAACCTGGCGCAGATGACAGGCACCATCGATGCACTGAAAAGTGATCCATCGCTGGCTCAATTCGAGTTTCGTGCCCGCAACCAGTGGGTTAGCGGTGGTGAAAACTATTCCACCATTCAGGGGTTTTACGGTGCCGGTGCCGAGGATGAGTCACGCACTGAACCCTTTGTTTATACCAATGGTGAGCCGCCGGTGCTGCTGGGCGACAACGAAGGCGCCAACCCGGTTGAGTTCCTTCTACATGCGCTTGCCGGTTGCGTTACCACCACCACGGTTTTACATGCCGCTGCTCGAGGTATCGAGATTCGGAAGCTTTCGACAGAACTGACTGGCACTATCGATGTGCAGGGCCTGCTGGCATTGGACGATTCAGTAGCGGTAGGTTACGAGTCGATTCGTATTGCCATGGATATTGAGGCGGACTGCAGTGATGAGGAACTGGATGATTTACTATCGTTTGCCAGGGATCATTCGCCAGTTTGTAGCACGGTGTGCAAACCGGTACCGGTAACTGTTGAGCGCGTTAAGCACATGCGTGCAGTTGCCTGAAGTAGGCAATACCAGGTCCCCGCATTAGCGCGGGGGCCATTACATGAGGAAAAACTGCTCAGCTATTGTGGCCACTAATCTTTGCGTGCAGCGGTTTGGTTTCCTCGTATTTCTGCAACTGTTCGTCGGTGGCCTTATGCTGAAACCTTTCCTTCCATTCGCTGTAAGGCATGCCATATACGGCCTCTCTTGCGTCACCGTCACTGATATCCAGCCCGCGCTCCTGGGCAGCTGCCAGATACCATTTCGATAGACAATTGCGGCAGAAGCCGGCCAGATTCATCAGGTCGATATTTTGCACATCCGTGCGCTGTTGAAGGTGTTCGACCAGCCCGCGGAACGCCGCGGCTTCCAGCTCGGTTCGTGTTTTGTCATCCATCGTGTCACTCACTGTTTAAAAAAGAACTTGATTTGTCGCATGCACCTATCTTCGCGCTAGTGCCCAACGTTTTGCTAACCCTAAATGATATAGCGAATGGCTATGGTCAGCACACCAAGTGTCATATTGATACCAATCAGTGTTCGTATCTGTGCCAGCTTGGCGCCAGCGGCTGGCCAGTCTTCAGCAGCAACGGCCTGTTTTAATCTTCTATAGGGTGCAAAAAATACATGGAAGAAAATCAGCATCATCAGAAAACCGATTACCATCATAACATTGATATGCATACCCAGGACCTTGAAGCCACCATAAATATTTATAATCCAGAAGCCGGTAACGAGGATGGTAATAATGGACGCCCATACCCACGGAAAGAACCGGCCAAACACCCCGACCCACAGCCGCAAACGTTCCGGGGGTTCCAGCTGACTGGCAGCAATTGGTCGTAATTGCATGTGCGCAAACAACATACCACCAACCCAGATGACAACCGCCACAACATGAAGCATGAGTAAAATATTGATCATAAAACTATCCTTGAATAATGGGTTGAACAGTCTGCAGCTAACTGCACTTTTTTTAAAAATGAATTATCTTATTTTCTTCTTGATACGGTGGGGGCGATAACAAGCCCCACATGGCAGCAAAAATATAATCGTGATCTGTCCCCGATTACCTCTAATCATACCCTGTCCACTATTGTTAGAACGATTCTTTTTCCAGTTCCAGAACTATCTGGCTGATGTACGGCCCAATCTGATTGTCAAAACCACTCCACTGTTTGTATTCTTCAAACTCGGCAATGACTTTGGGTTTCATTTCATAATCCATCATGTCCTGTTCATAAAATTTCCTGATTATTGCCTGTAGCTTCTGGTAAATCGCCCCAAATGTTTTAATCAGATCTTGATTACCGCTTTTTCCATGACCCACGACAACGTGATTTGCATTGAAGGTCAGTGCTTTTTGAGTCGCTTCATAGGCGCCTTTGAAATTACCATGCCCCATAAATGAGAAATGTTCGTTGTTGACAATATCACCGGTAAACAGCACACCCTCATCTTCAACATAAACCATCAAGTCAGTCGTCGTATGCGCTTGATCAAATAACACAACCTGAAACGTCACACCACCAATCTGGTAGGCTTTATTTTCTGCCGGCGTATTCGGTATAACCGCTTTGGTTCCTGCAAAGGCCTCATCACCCAGCCGTTCGGCAAAGCGATCCAGCCAGAATTTATCTTCTCCATTTTTTAACAAGGTAATCAGTTCGGGATGTGCAACGGTGAGCGCATCAGGGTATGCCTCGACCAGCGCCTGATTTGACAGCCAGTGATCGCCATGGAAATGCGTTGTAAAAATATGAGTAATGGGCTTGGAGGTTACCGTTTTAATTTTTCGCAGGATCATTTTGCCGATTTCATAACTGCTGCCGGTATCAATAACGACAACACCGTCATCGGTCACAACAAAACCCGGATTATTGTGAAACCCATGGCTCACTTTCGGGTCTTCATCATGCGGCCCATGTTCTATGACATAGGTATGTGGGCCGATTTTTTTAGGCTCTAAGTGTGGCCACTGAAGTGCAGAGGCCTGCTGAGTACTAAAGCAAAAAATTGCCAGTAACAGGATTGAATAAGTTTTCATAATTCCATATTAACAATAGTAGGGGTCAGACTACGATAATTTTCACTGCTTTTCTATGGTTTCTCAATACCGTAAACGAGGTGTGTGTCCGATCACGCGAATAGAACTTAGCTTCTTGCTATTCATTGTCGTAAAGCAAACGAAGATAATTCCGATAATGAATGATCTGTTTGCTCAAGGCTACAGGATTTTTCAGTATGCGAGACAGGATGATGCCGCCTTCCATGCAGGCTGAAAGCATATCGGCAAGGTCATCGATATCAGTTTCAAACCGTGGCTGGTATTTTTCTTCGACGAGTCGCAGTTGCTCTGAAAACAACTTACGCCATGACAGCGTGCCGTCTTTAATCATCTTGATCACGTCATCATCAAACTGCTGGCTTTCATAGGTAAAGGCTGCGACCAGGCAGCCGGGGTGATGAACTTTAAGTTCCGCCATTGCCTCGGCAAGTAGTTTCAGAAACACCAGCATCTGCTGCAGCGGGTCATCGGTCAGCTCCCTGGCCCGCCCGAGCAACTCATTGAAGAAGACATCATCGGCATCGAGGTAGCGCTTCAATAACCCCAGCGCCAGGTCGTTTTTGCCCTTGAAATGGTAGAAGAACCCGCCCTTGGTGATATGCGACTGCTGGATCACTTCGTCAATCGACGTGCCGGCAAAGCCTTTTTGCAGGATGATCTGTTCTGCTGTCGTCATGATGCGATGTTTGGTATTACTGGCTTTTTCACCCATTTCCACCTGCTCCGTGTCATGAAAACTATACCGTCAGTATAGTTTTTCTGTCCGAACCACGTCCAGTTGCATGCTGATCCATGTAACTAACTGATTAATAAATATAAATTAAATTCGAAAGTCCGTACTGTTCGTCCACTGCTTTTTACCGCCAATGGCCGTAAACTTTTTATCAACAGCACAGATATTGATATTAATAATGAAGAGGAGAAAGCCATGTGTCTAAATTGCCAGTTACCCCAGTTTGATCACGAAAAATCTGACAGCTTTGCTGACCGCCTGGTCAATGCACTCAATGAAGGGGCATTATGTGTCATGTTGTCTATCGGCCACCGAACACAACTGTTTGACCATCTTGAAAAGCTTGGTCGCGTGAGCAGCGCAGAACTCGCTGATGGTGCAGGTCTCAATGAACGCTATGTTCGCGAATGGCTGAACGCACTGGTTGTCAGCAAGGTCATCGACTATCACCCGCACGACAGAACCTATTCCCTGCCTGATGAACACGCATCGTGGCTTACCCGCGGTTCAACTGAAGGCAACATCTCGGTGTTCGCCCAATACATACCGATGATGGGAACAGTTGAAGATGACATCATCGATTGTTTCAGGAATGGCGGCGGCGTGCCGTATGAAAAGTTCCCGCGCTTCCACGAAGTGATGGCCGAAGATAGCGGCCAGACCGTGCTAGCGTCGTTGACAGAGCACATCCTGCCACTGATACCTGGACTGGAAGAGAAGCTTGAGCAGGGCATTAAGGTGCTCGATGTTGGCTGCGGCCGTGGCCGTGCAATAACCCTGCTCGCCGAGTTGTATCCACACAGCACTTTTGTTGGTGTCGACCTGTCTGCAGAAGCCATTGAATATGCCACCCGGGAAGCAACAAAAAAAGGTCTGCGCAATGTCGACTTTCAGATCAGAGACGTGACCGATTTCGACCAGCAGGACAGTCACGCACGCTATGACTTTATAACAACATTCGACGCCGTTCACGACCAGGCAAAACCATTGAATGTTCTTAAGGGTATTAATCGTACGTTAACGGATGACGGGATTTACCTGATGCAGGACATTCATGGTTCCAGTGAAGTACAGAACAACATGGACCACCCGGTTGGCCCGCTGCTGTACACGCTCTCAACCACTCATTGCATGACCGTTTCACTTGCCCAGGGGGGTGATGGCCTCGGTACCATGTGGGGACAGGAGAAGGCGCAGGAACTGTTAACTGAAGCTGGTTTTACCGACATCGTAATCCATCAGCTGGAGCATGATTTCCAGAATGATTACTACGTAATAAAGAAGTAGATAAAGGGAAAATTATGAAGTAATCAAGGTAATCAAGGGGTCAGAGTAGTTGATCTAGTTGAAAAGATGGAGACGGAAAGTTATGGTGGCTGTATCAATCAAACATATCAATCAAACTATATCAATCAAGTTGAGAAGAGTTAGCTAAATGTCAGTAGAACGTGCAATTCTAGCCGGTGGATGTTTCTGGGGCATGCAGGACCTGATTCGGAAATTACCCGGTGTGCAGTCAACGCGTGTAGGGTATACCGGTGGTGATGTAGCCAATGCAACATATCGTAACCACGGTACCCACGCTGAAGCGATCGAAATTGAGTTTGATAATGAGATCATAAGCTACCGGGACATACTGGCGTATTTTTTTCAGATTCATGATCCCACAACCCTCGACCGGCAAGGTAATGACAGGGGACCTTCATACCGTTCTGAAATCTTTTACCTGACAGAAGAACAGCGGGCTGTTGCCGAACAAACGATTGAAGATGTCAATGCTTGTGACTTATGGCCGGGCCCCGTGGTGACGAAAGTCTCAAGGGCGAGTGAATTCTGGGAGGCCGAACCCGAGCACCAGGATTATCTTGAACGTATTCCAAACGGTTACACCTGTCATTTTCCACGGCCCGGCTGGGTATTACCTGGCAAGTCCTAATAGCTGAGAGCTGAACGCAACCCCTGATTGGTCATTCTTTTTTCCTGTTGAAGTGCTGCTCGAGCTCTCCGCACAGGTCGCCATGGTCCACGGTCGGGGTGAAGATGACGATATCAAACGGCAGGGAGTCGCGGTTCCAGGCTTCTGCATAGGCCGCCGGCTCGGTCTTTTCAGGATCAACTTCGATCATGCCGATAGCAACAATATCTGCCGCTGTCTGCAGGTTGTTTTCAAGATAAAGCGGCAGGCCGCGGTCGTTGCGCGCGTGGCCAAGCCCGGTAATCAGAACTTTTACCGGCTCATTGATACTGAGCAGGGTTTCCGTCAGCGCCGCGTCACGTATACGCTGTGCCTGCATCATCATGCTGCCGGTCTGTGCATCGAGCAGGTTGCAGTGCGAGGTATTGATTTCTTGCAGTAGATCGCTGCGCTGCGCATCGCTAAACGGGGTATTGTCAAGGATGCGCCGATAGTCTGCCGGCAGCCTGTCTTCGCCCTGCTTCAACACTTCCATCAGCTTTTTCCGATCCAGGTTTGCCGCTACGATCGGGTAGCCGGCAGCCAGGGTTTCAACGAACAGCGGGCGGTACTGGTATTCATAGTCCCAGCCGGTCTGCGTCTGGTTCAATATTTCGATCAGCTGATCGGCAGAGGTTATCTCCACGCCTTCCAGCCGCTTGCCCTGCTCCTTGTAGATCATCTCGTAGGCGATGCCGGCATCACGTCCGGCTAGTGCCAGTTGTCTGATCACCCATGCCTGGTGGCGGTGATGAACGCGGTTGTCATGCAGTTCACCGAGTAACAGATAGTCGGCTTCAACGATGCGTTGTCTCAGCCGCTGCCGGTCAATGAAGGATGCAGACTTTACCTGGTAGATTCTATCGACCAGTGGATGATCGGAATACAGCAGTCCGTCAGCATCAACTGCATCAACAGAGGGCGGCGACACGCAGCCTGTCAACAACGCCAGCAGGCCTGTCAACAGCAGACCTGTGAGACGCCGGGATCGTGTTATAGCAGGGCGGCTAATGCTACTGCATTGCGAGCTTGACTGAATCACTACCAGTGTCCTGAGCCCGGGTCGCCCTTGAATGGCCCAATAATAGCAGCTGTTATCCAGCCGCCATAGAATTCACCAGGCTGCGCCTGTACGCGTTCACCATCGACATAACAGGTAATGCGTGCGGGATAAAAACACAGATAGTCGCGTATTTTCTCGAAAGCTGGAAACGGTTCGCTGTAGCTCCATGCGACCGGGATGCCTGCCGCATCATGCACCAGCTTCCAGTAGCTGGCACTGCCTTTCCACTCACAGAAGGAACTGCCTGCTGTGCGGCTGAGCAGTGACATATCGATGTCTTGCGGTTGAATATAAACGGTCGGTGGACTTGCCGTTTCCAGTACCCGCAGGGTATCTACTGAGCGCGCCACCAGGGTGTCATTCGCGAACACTTCGACAGTAGCTGAAAAAGGTTCGAGTTTGGGCGGCCGGGGATAGTCCCAGACTGACTCCTGTCCTGCCTGTGGCTGGTCAGCAAAAGGCGGGCGTTTCTGTCCCCGGTATTGCCACATGGATGACACTCAGTTCTACCTTGTTCGATCAACTGTCATACGCTTGCCAGCTAAACAATTACTGTTCAGCACAGACTTGATCGCTGCAGCGCGAGCGATAGCGCCTGCGGGCAAATACGCTATACACCTGTTCCGCCAGCCAGTGAATACCCGGCAGCGAAACAAAAACTGCCAGCAAGTGGTAGCGCGGAATATGACGCCACAACGCGACAAACGCGGCCGCGCCGCTGACCATCTGGCCATCGCTGTCGCGGACATGCATACGCTGCATGGCCTGCTGCCAACTCAGACCATGTGCCTGCAAGGTGTCCGGCTGCTGCTGGATATCCGTCCACTGAATGCGCCGCTCGCGGTCAATGCGCTGGTAATGTGCAATCTCGCGACGGCACAACGGGCAACCACCATCATAAAACACAATCGGCCGGCTCATCGCTGTCTTGTCCGTCATCGTTATATCCCCATTGGCAAACTTCGAATAATGAAGCTTAGCCGAAGGGATGTGAAAAGCAGGTGAAAATCCTGCTGCGCAAGTCTTGCCTCACTATTTAAAAAAGACCGCTTAAAGTGTAATCGTGGTCTGTCCCCTATTATTACTATTATATTTATTCAAACTCCATCGACTGAAAGACTTGCCCGGCATTGCGTTTGGACAAAAATTCGGCTGTTGGTAAATGCATAAAATCAGACTGATCAATTTCATAGGCTTCCAGCAGTGATCCGCCATCTTCGAGGACTGCACCCACCTTCTCGCGAAGAAAAACCAGGTAGTCCTTTGTGTAACGCGTAACCTCTGCCATATCAGTTGGCTCACCATGTCCCGGAATGACATATTTCGCGTCCAGGGCAGCAAAGTTGTCCCAGCTTTCTATCCAGGCGGCGGTATCTGTTTCTTCAAACAATGGCAACATACGTTGATGAAAAGCCATATCTCCGGAAATCACCAGCTGTTTTTGCGGCAGCCAGACAATGATATCTCCCGGACTGTGTGCTGGGCCCAGGTTAAGCAGTTCTATACGCTCGCCGCCCATTTCAATTATCTTTTTATCTTCAAAGGTCTCATCGGGCATCACAACTTTTGTGCCGTCAGCCTTGTCCTTCAGAACTTCTTTTTGCTGCTCAAGAATATCAAGCGATTTCTCTTCAATCTCGTGTGCTGCATCTTTATGCGCGATCACTGTCGCGCCCTGCTCTTTCCAATAACCTGAACCGAGCATCGCATGGCCCTGTCCATTTTCCAGCACTACATACTTGACGGGCTGGTCGGTGATTTTTTTTATTTCTGTATGCAAAGCCTCTGCCAGCAGGTAACTGCCGCCGGCATTGACGACCAGAACGCCCTCAGTGGTAATAACAAAGGACAGGTTATTGTTATGTCCCGAGTTTTCATACCTGGCCGGTGCCGTAGCACCGATAGCAGACCAGACGCCATCAATGACCTTTTGCGGTTTGTCATAAAGCATCGAGTCCGGTGCCTTGTCACTGGTATATAAGGCTTCACCGCTAAGAGCTGGTGCAGCAGCCATAATCTCTGGTTCTACCTTAGACTCTGACTCTGCCCTGGTCTCTGACTCTACAGGAGCAGCAACTTGCTGCTGGTCTGTCGTCTGCACAGCGGCCTTTTCTTCAGTATTCGCAGGCGTGCTGTTTTCAGATACTTCATTCGAATCACATGCCGACAATAGTATTATCGGAACTAAAATAGACAGGTTTATGAACGTTTTTCTCATATCAATGGCTCCCTGCAGCATATTTGTGTGGACGGATCAGGGTACTTGAAATCTTTTCCTCATGGTAGTCCCAGTCTTTTTGACTGCCTCCAGCTCAACCTGTAGACCCGGGTCGGTGAGCACCGTGTAGATAACAGCGATCCGAACTCCTCCTTGCACTCTGCAACAAATGGATAAAAACTGTCGCTATGCGCATAAAACAAAAGATTCCGATGCATTTATTCGTCAGTACGGCAGTACTGCTGGTCTCGCTATTCGTCGGCGCAGTGGCCAGCTCACGGGCAGATATAGATTGGGAGACCTACTGGCCTGGTGACGATGACGAGGTCATCGATGCCATTAACGAGGGCGAACTGAATTTCCTCGACAGGCCTCCCGATAAACCGGTCCATCACCACCACAACACATTCATCATCCAGCAAAACAGTATCGAAACGGGCTGGATCAAGCTGCTGCAATGCCATGAAAACCTGGATACATTTGGCCGTGCCCAGATTGTCTATAACGAGGGCAGGATCCGCAATCTGCGTATTACCGAACATATCAACATCGTCGAGGCCCGCGTGGAGGGTCATACTGTGCAATTAACCGATGTAAAAAATCATGCCCGCCTATGTATCGAAGCTGAAAGCCGCGCATTGATCGCGCAGGATGATGGCAGCTTTGTTTTGCAGAACGGCCCGTTCATGAGAAAGTTTCTTGATGGCTATTTCCCGATGCGTGTATCTATCGATATCCAATGGCCTGCCAATCTCAGCTTCGTTGCTATTGAACCCGTCGAGCAACAGGGGTTCACCGTCACCACGGGCAGACAGAGTCTGCAGCTGGATAGCTGGTTTGAAGGCAGGCTGATAACACGAATCAGATTTAAACGTGTTCCCGAAACAGCAATCCAGTAGCAAAGCAAACGATCGACGGGTTAAACAGGAATCCTGCAACGATGAATACTCAATTTTATATTTCTGCTGGTTGACCAATGATGGGATTCAGGCGGACGGACCAGGCATGCTGCTCACGATCCCCCATGCCATCAGCAACAGCACTGCAAAGTACAGCAACCGGGGCAGCCAGGTGGCAAATTCGTCATCGAACTTCTGCAGATGCTGGTATTCGGACTCGGCATAGCGACAAATGACTTCTCCCGCATCACCCGTTGCCTCCCCTGCGGCGGTAACCAGCACCGCACTGCCATCAAAATAGACCGACTGGGACAACGCATCGCTCAGCGAGAGACCTGACTGCAGCCGTTCAAGAATTGCTTCAAAGTCTTTTCTTATTCTGTTGTCTGGCACTGTGCTTGCTGCCAGCGGCACGGCATCAAACACCGGAATACCCGCTTGCAGCAGCAGGCATAACACCTGTAGGAACTGTGTCCGATTACGCCTTATGCTGGCGGCACCGAACAGTGGCAGATGCATGATCAGGCGGGCAATCCAGTCGCCAGCGTCATTGCGTTGCAGCCGGCTTTCACGCAACCATATTGGCAACTGCTTCAACCCATACGGTATGAAAGCTAATAGCAGGCAGACGCCCAGGGTTCTAATTAGATAGACCTCGGCGGAGATTTTCCCAACTACCAGCTGCGGCAAAGGAGAAATGAAAATGGCCATTACCAGCAGCAGCACAGGTAATATCAGTTTCGTTTTTACTTTTCGTCTATGCTGCACGCGTCGATCATAATAGCGAGCCAGGCGTCGATAGACAGACTCCGGGCTACCCGCATGCATGACTGCCTGCAATAGATTTGTTTCAAACGCAGTGAATAAACCAACATGCTTGCCCGCTGCTGCAACACTATGCCCATTGCCGATAGCGATAGCGGCCTGCCCGGCACGCAACGCGAGCTGCCCGGTGCTGGATGCGGCTATCGTTTTCAGTGCACGATCGGCTGGAACACCCGCACCTTCCAGTGTCGAGAGCTGTGAAAATAGTTCAGTGCGCTGTGACTCAGGTAGGTCCTGCATGGGAATATTTGGCAATGATAACCGTACACGTCCTGGGCATCATGAACCTCCTTGTTCATATAAAGGTAGAAAATCTAGTCTAGCAGTTTTCTGGAAATCGTGGTCTGTCCCCTATTAATCTAAATTCCGTACCTATTGCATCTTGCACATTGCCTCAAATAGGTTAAAACTAGCAACATGTGTGCAAAAGAAAAGCCTCCGGTGCATTTATTAGTCAGTATGACCTTACTGCTGCTGGTCTCGCTATTCGCCAGCGCAGTGGCCAGCTCACGGGCAGATATAGATTGGGACACCTACTGGCCTGGTGACGATGACGAGGTCATCGATGCTATTAACGAGGGCGAACTGAATTTCCTCGACAAACCAATAGATAAACCGGTCCATCACCACCATAACAAAATAACCGTGCTCAAAAGTAGTATCAAAACGGGCTGGATTAAGCTTCAGCAATGTCATGACAACCTGGACATATTTCCTCGTGTGCAGATTGTCTATAAAGAGGGCAAGATCCGTAATCTGCGTATTACCGAGCATAACAATATCGGCGAGGCCCGGGTGGAGGGTCATACTGTGCAATTAACCGATGTAAAGAAGCATGCCCGTTTATGCATCGAGGCCGAAAGCCGGGCATTGATCGCACAGGATGATGGCAGCTTTGTTATGCAGAACGGCCCGTTCATGAGAAAGTTTCTTGATGGCTATTTCCCGATGCGGGTATCCATCGATATCCAGTTGCCTGCCAATCTCAGCTTCGTTGCCATTGAACCCGTCGAGCAAAAGGGTTTCACGGTCACCAGGGGCAAACAGCATCTGTATCTGGATACCTGGTTTGAAGGCAGGCTGGTGACGCAATTCAAATTTGAACTTGTACCCGAACCAACCATTCTGACTAAAAAACAGGAGCCTGAAACTGGTTTACAATCCCCTCTCGCGCTGTAACAGAGTTAGGACGAGGGAATTATTTCATCGGCCGGTAGGTCGCGAAAATCGGGGTCTGACCTTCATTACTCTTTGACTTTATTACTATAGCTTTAGCTCTTCATTCACTGATGCGATAACGAACAATGCGATTATTGTATGTGTCAGAGAACCAGACCAGATCATTATGGATAACGACTCCTTCAGGCCGGTCAAACAAACCTGGGCCTTTACCAGCGCGATCCTGTCCCAGGGTGTAAAACAGTTTATGGTCCGGCGTAATAAGCTTGATCTGGTGGGCATACTTGTCAGCCACATACAAACGTCCTTTGCTATCAATAGCCAGGTAGCGCGGGCCATTGAAGCCAAACGGTTTGCCTTTAATAACGCTGAGCGTTTGCAAGTCTTCACTCATACGTACCAGTCGATCATTGCCGGCATCAGCTATCCACACTGAACCATCCGCTGCAACCACCACATCATGCGGAGACGATAAATCACTGGCACTGGCTATAGTGCGGTTATTTTTGATCGCCACAATATTTCCGGAGCCGGCCCCCGTCACATAGAGTCGACCGTTAGGGTGAACGGCCACTCCCTCCGGGCGTGAGAAGTTGCCTGTAACTTCACCGACGAAACGCCCTTTTATACCCGACACTTGATAGATTGCAACGCGGCTATTCCCCGTGTCGGCTACCAGCAACCTGCCGTCTGTATCAAACACCACATCATGCGGCTCGCTGACTTCACCATCTGCAAAACTGCCCAGCAGCGTGAGTGTTGAGGAATCCAGCACCGCGATGCGATCGTTATTGTTATCCGCTACATAAAGATAGCGTTGATCTGGTGACAAGGTGATGTCGTGGGGTTGTGAAAACGTCTGCGCAGAATGCGCCTCAAAAGTAAGCTCAAATGCCTGGGCTTGAGCGACAGCTGCAGCCAGAGACAACCCTGCAAGCAGCAGACTGAGCCTGGTTTTACGCGTTGCTGGTAAACGTCCTGGCATCATGAACCTCATTTATAATGCAAAAAATAGAAATTTATTTTAGCAGTTCTATGAGAATAAAAATGAATAAAAGAGCCGGTGTGATTTAATTTAATCACTCCGGCCCCCTTAATCGACCTGTTTAATCAGAACATGAAGCGTGCACCAAGAAGCACATTATTGGTTTTGTACGATATGCTGTTGCCGACACTACCAGTTGCCGCGGAAGTTGTAACATCGACATCACTGGTGGTGAAGTAACGGTATTCAGCAAATAAACGGACTTTGTCAGTGACCATGAAATCACCACCCGCCATAAACTGGTAGGCGAACTGGGTATCATCTTCATTGAGTACATCCGGGATCGGTGCAACACCGAAGTTATCGAACTTGACCTTTGCCATACCAAGCCCAGCACCGATGTAGGGTATAAACATGCTTCCGGTATCTATATCATAGTAACCATTGACCATGAATGCGTCACTTTTCACTTCACCGGTACTCCCGGGCAGTGCCTCCCCGCCATTGAGAGAATGTGATTTCACATCATTCATGCGTGCCGTGTATTCGACTTCGCCACGAATCTGACCAAAAGTACGACCGAAGGTAATGCCAAATCCAGTGCCAGAGTCGATTTCCGTGTCGATCGTGCCCGGGGCCACATTAAAGTCCAGATCTTTCAGATCAGTCCACATGCCGTGGATACCGACGTAATTGCTGTCCGCAGCGATGGCATTGGCGGACACACTCATTGCAGCAAACGTTAGCATTGCTGCTGCGATTTTAGTTTTACCCATTGTTAACTCCTGTTGTTTAAATTGATATTGAATCTGTGTATAGATTCTCACAATACAGATCAATAAAGAGTTAACAGCATGTGAATGTTACATGAAGGTACATGAAAGATAGTTCTGGATATTAACAAAAAGGGCAGACCACGATATCTCAGCTACATCTCAATATCAGTAAACGTGGTCTGTCCGCTAATTATTGTGTTGAGGTCTTATTTGAGATCAGACTTTGTAGAAATGGCCTTCACAGCATCATCTGTTGTAACCACTGCATTCGCCATATACCTGAAATTCACCAGGGCGGCCTGATAACCGTCACCTTCAGGTACCTGGGCGCCTGCCGTTGCATCTTTAACTACTGTTACTTCAAACCCCTGTTCGAGTAGTTCGCGCATATGTGATTCAACACACAGGTTTGCAGACATGCCGGCCAGGATGACCTTATCGATCCCGCGCTTGCGCAGCTGCAGCACCAGATCATTGGTATCCGGGCCATAGACTTTATGCGGGCTGGTGACGACAGTCTTACCGTCTTTTATATACGGGTAATACTGAGCAAGCCAGTCCGCACCGGATTTATCAAAACCATCCAGGCTCAGGGCATCTTTACGATCGAACATCTTGATTTGGTGCATCAAGGCCTCCAGCGCACCTTCAAAGTTCCAGCCATGATCTGTGGGATAGTAATAATGTGGCGAAACAAAAACCGGCACATCATACTTCTTTCCGGCCTTGAACAAACTTTCTATGTTTTGCACCGTGTTGTTCTCGACCACACTCTTGCCAACAACACCCCAGGTTACGCCTTTTTCGCTTAAAAAGTCATTTTGTGGGTCTGTGATCACAATTGCCGTACGCACCGGATCAAACTGCATACCTGGATTGGGTAGTGCAGCAAATACAAGCGCTGGAACACTCACCAGGACACTCAAAACAAGTAATTGTTTTATATGGTTTTTCGATATTCTCATGACATTTCCCCTTGATTGATTAATCGGTTGCCAGCACCAACAGACATGTTGGACCACTGGTTGAGATAAATCATAGAGATAAAGCAGTTGGGGAAATATGTCTGGTTAACCACAATTTATGTCCGTTTAAACAAAAACTGCTATATACTGTCCTGTCATGGATATCCTTAACGATGTTCTACAGACCCTGCGCCTGCACTCGCAGGTGTTCCTGCACGCCAGATTTTGTAACCAGTGGGTTGTTAATATTGAACCATTGGACCTGCAGGTAAGCTTTCACGTCATTGCTCACGGCAATTGCTGGTTACGCGAACCAGATTCCCCCACCGCCCGGGAACTGCATGAAGGCGACCTGGTCATTTGTTTGCGCAATCCACCTCATTTCGTAACCCCGGATTCGCAATATCCCGCCGATGACACACCACGCAATACTCCAGCAGAAGGTGATATTGAAGGGGAATCAACCACATTGATATGCGGCAAATGTGAATTTCTACAGTACTACTGGAACCCAATACTGGAAGCCTGTCAGAACATCATGGTGATCCCCACCAGGGACTCGATTAATACCAACCTCGACACCATCATTAAACTGATGATCGCCGAAGCCGATAATAATCACACCAACACCAGCGCAGTCATCGATCGTTTATCGGATATACTGCTGATTGAAGCGATTCGCACCTACACACTATTAGACGAGGACAATCGGGGATTTCTTGCAGCACTTAAAGATCCAAGACTTTGCAAGGCACTAACCAGCTTTCACAAAGCGCCTGAAAAGAACTGGAGCGTGCAAACGCTATCTGAAAAAGCTGCCATGTCACGTTCGGCATTTGCCGATCAGTTCAAACACATGGTTGGTATGTCGCCGATGGCCTATGTAACAGGCTGGCGCATGCAACATGCCCATGACGCCCTGGTTTCAGATAATAAATCCATCACCCAACTTTCCGAGGAATGCGGTTACCATAGCGAACCCGCCTTTCGAAAAGCTTTCAAGAAACAATTTGGTATTGGACCAGGCTATGTACGCCGGCAGGCAAGAGAACAGGCAGAACAACCCGCATTGTAAAAAAAAGGGGGGCCAAGTGATTCTATATCCGTTGACTCTGTTCCCTGATCTCCGAATTGAGTATGCGGTCATTCTCTGAATAGTCGACAGGCACCTCAATCAGGTGTACGCCACCAGCATTGAAACACTCTTCGACCATAGGAATCAGCGACGCTGCTGATTCGAGGCGATGGCCGGTTGCACCATAGCTGGTAGCATACTGGACGAAATCCGGGTTGCCGTAATCAAGGCCAAAATCATCGAAGCCCATATTGGCCTGTTTCCATTTTATCATACCGTAGCTATCGTCCTTGAGGATCAACACAACAAGGTCCAGACCCAGACGTACTGCCGTCTCCATCTCCTGTGAATTCATCATGAAGCCACCGTCACCGCAGATCGCCATGACCCGACGTTGCGGATAAACGATCTTGGCGGCCATTGCCGATGGCAGGCCGGCACCCATGGTTGCCAGGGCATTATCGAGCAGCACAGTATTCGGTCCATGGGCCCTGTAGTTGCGGGCGAACCAGATCTTGTAGATCCCGTTATCAAGAGCGATGATGCCGTCATCAGGCATCACCTGGCGGACATCGGCAACCAGGCGTTGCGGATAGACAGGAAATCGTTCGTCTTCTGCCCCTATCAGTAGATGTTTATCAAGGTGTGACTTAACCTCCATAAATCGAGAGAAGTCCCAGCTTGCTTGTGGCGTTATTCGTTCAGTCATCCGTTCCATGCTGCTGGCAATATCACCAATCACCCCCTGCTGCGGGTAGTAAACAGGATCGATGGTGGCGGTAATATAGTTGACGTGGATGACCTTGAATCCTCCCTGTTCCATGAAGAATGGGGGTTTTTCAACGACGTCATGCCCAACATTAATGATGAGATCGGTTGCTTCAATCGCACGATGTAAAAAATCACTGGAAGAAAGCGCGGCGTTGCCCAGGAATAGCGGATTGCGTTCATCAACGACGCCTTTGCCCATCTGCGTTGTGAAGAATGGAATGCCCGTTTTCCTGATGAATACGCCACGGCTGGCGGTGATGCGTTTCCTGTTTGCCCCTGCACCAATCAGCATCAGGGGGTGCCTGGCCGATTCAATCATCTCGACAGCGGCAGCAATGGAATGATTCGTTGCCTGCGGAATGTCAAAGCGGCTTCGGGTAATAACCTTTGCATCGGTTTCCTCACAGGCAATGTCTTCAGGCAGCTCAAGATGCACAGCACCCGGCCGTTCATCCTCCGCCTTGCGTATGGCCTCACGCACCCTGGCAGGGATGTTATGACCACTGCTGATTTGATGGGTAAATTTGGTCAGCGGCCGCATCATATCGACCACATCAACAATCTGGAACTGCCCCTGCTTGCTGGTCTTGATGGGTTTCTGCCCGGTAATCATCAACATTGGCATGGCACCAAGCTGGGCATAGGCAGCCGCGGTCACCAGGTTGGTTGCGCCTGGCCCGAGCGTAGAAAGACAAACACCTGCCTTGCCGGTAAGACGACCATAGGTGGCAGCCATGAATCCGGCCGCCTGCTCATGGCGCGTCAGGATTAACCTGATCGACGAATCTTTAAGCGAGTTGAGAAAATCGAGATTTTCTTCGCCGGGTATACCGAAGATATATTCGACGCCTTCGGCTTCCAGTGCCTTAACGAACAGATCAGATGCTTTCATTCTTCAGTTTCCTCTAGCGCGAATAAACAATAACAATAGGATAACAGTAGAGAACAAACAATAGGCAACAATAGTGGACACACCATGATTATCTTGCTTCATTTACCCAGCCTTCTGCTGCATAACAATATCGCAAAACGTTGCCTGTCCTCTATGACTATTAAATTTAATCCCCCCGTCTCCGTTTTTTACTTTCCGCGTTTTCAGGGAGCCTGAAACACCTCGGTATCGGGGTGAAAGGCATACCACGCAAACCAGTAGGCCATTACACTGTTGATGTCCCTGCCCTGTTCATCCAGGACTCTTGCAGTCTTGTTTTCCCTGTCAAAAATGACTTCTATCAGCTGGCCTGAAACATACTCTTTTACAGGATGGGTTGTTTTCTCCAGTTCAGAAAAAGGATAGGCCTTGTAGATCCCGCCTATATTGACACCAAGCACCCATTCCTTATTATGAAAACGTTGATCGCTGGCGGAAACAGGGAAAAAAATCTGATTACTCTTCTCATAACCACCATATGGACTTTTTGAATAATCTCTTTTAAAACCAGTGTTTGTAGACAGAACACGACTGTCCGGGTATTGTGTTTTCCAGTCTTGCCAGCTGGTGTGGGTAAGCGGAAGTTGCTTCAGACTCCGTCCTTTTAGCGGACCATTTATCGCCTTTGCCATAATCTGTGACCAAAGCGATCCAGTCTCTCTGTCATATAAAAGTACGTCACTATTATACAGTAGGCCTGAAACACCGAATTCTCTTACCGGCGGCTCCGGCTCAAAAGCCATCCCTGTTCCACATAGAGGACAAAATGAGATAATGACGGTCAAACCAGTAAACTCGTCGTTAACAATTTCATGCCAGTTTAGAATAGCTAAAGGGTAAGCACGTGCCTCGTTTTTGATAACCAACCCCAGCACCCGATCATCAGCTTTCAGAAAATGAGCCTCGGCTGCCGCTATAAATCTGGGCTCATCAATTGATGGTATGCCGTCACGAGGCGGACCACCCCTTTTTATCAGCTCTTCTGCGACCAGGGGCTCATCGAGATCAAAACCATTCATGGTTATCGCCATCAATACTCTTACATTGACGAAGTAAAGCAAAATACCGAGTAATGCCGGTAGTAGAATATTTTTTTTCATGACATCACGTTTCAATTAATAATAAATTGAAGTGTTACCTGGTATTTGATTACTTTTACAAGTTTTCGTTCAATCAGTGTTCAATCAATAGCCACACGAAAAACTGTTGGCTATAGGGTTGCATGAGGCCCGTTAAATATTCTGATCCCTTGATCTAAAAATCAAGTACTCAAAATCAAGTACTCTGACCCCTTGATCTCTATAATTAAATTCAAGTACTCTGACACCTTGATCCACCTCTTGATCCCGTAAAGGAAACGATAATGAGTAAATGTATCTGGATACTCGATGAAACAACTGGCGACCATGTTCTGGTTGTGAACGGTGAAGAAAAAGGAAGAATCAGAGCGGGTGAGGAACTAAAATTGGATCAGGGAAAACCAGCTTCATCGATGAAAACACTCGAGGAGCTGAAAGAACAGTTAGAGAAAGAGTTGCAGTGCAATTAGTCTGTCAGGCTACTGTCCCCGCCAGGCGGGACCTGATCCCGCTACTTACAACAGTAGAAAGCAAACAGAACGAACCCTGGATCCATTGTTACAACAGGATTTTCCGGTAAAACGCGCCACCCTACATCTCTCTTTCAATCGGCAATATGCTAAGAAACCAGTCTTCCAGGCGCTGCATGTCTGATTCCGCCGGCTGTTCGTGGAGCACTTTGTCATCCGCCACCCAGACCAGGCCCTCATCACCTTTCTCCTGCAGCTGCCAGGCATTGCGCTGGTGAAAATCGAGTGCCACAACTTCACGCACCAGCCTGTTGAAGTCCCTGCTTTTGATCAGTAGCCCCATTTCCGTATTAAGGCGCAGCGAACGTGGATCCAGGTTGGCACTGCCGATATAGCTGAGGTGGTCATCGATCAGCAGCATTTTGCCATGCAGGGCGAGGTGCTTGTCGATGACAGGCTGCTCCATGTAAAGACCCCGGTCCTTGGCAAAAACCCGTACTTCATGAACTTCCGCACCATGGCCGATCAGGCGTTTGACATGATGCCTGTAGGCACTGTGTGCCGCTACGTGATTATTCGAGCGCAGAGAGTTTGTCAGGATCCGCACCCGCACACCCCGCTTCTCTGCCTGCTCGATGGCCTGCTCAAGCTCAGCTGTAGGAATCAGGTAGGCTGAAACCAGTATCAGCTCGTCCTGTGCCGTTTCCATCCAGCCAATGAGTTCTTCAGCCAGCTGTGTCGGAAGTTCATCAGCATCAGCCGGGTTATCTGTTGCAGGATGGTCGGCAAACACGACCACCTCGCCTGCCACGCCAGCCATGGCAGTCACTTTCCATGCCTGCTCGCGCGCTGCACTGCCTTCATCAAGGCCTTGCTCAACTGTCGCCAGTATCCTTGCCTCAAATTCCTGTGGAGTCATCGATGGTGGTTTACTGACCAGGTTCGCAACGGGAAATGACCAGTCGCTGTTCCAGTACTCGTCGAATTGCCGACTTAGCGACTGCACCGCAGGACCGGCAGTGAGCACTTCGAGATCGCGGAAGTTGGCAGCATCGTGCGCGCCGAAGTATTCGTCGGCAAGATTGCGCCCGCCAACGATAGCGGCATTATTGTCAGCCACCATCAGCTTGTTGTGCATACGATGATCGACGCGGCTAAAATCACCCAGATTGAGCAATTGCCGAATCGCAATGCTGCTGCTTCGGCGGGCAAATGGATTATAGACGCGAAACTCGATATTCGGGTGATGGTCAATCTCCCAGATGGCCTCGTCAAGATTGGCGGTAAAGGTATCATCAAGCAGAATGCGCACCCGCACGCCGCGGTCGGCGGCTTCGTATATGTGACGCAGAATCTTGAGGCCGGTCCGGTCATGCTTCCACAGGAAAGTCTGCAGGTCGAGCGACTGGGAGGCGCTATCGATCAGGCGCTGCCGCCATTCTATGGCTTCATCACCGGTATTGAGCAGATGAAACCAGTCGTCGTCACGAATATTGCCGACCTCCCGCCATAGCGCCGTCTGCGCCGGTGCCGTGCTGTATTCACTCGGCAACTCTATCGGCCGCAGTGATCCGCACCCTGCAATCAGTATAACACCGAAGAGGACAAGCCCTTTGTAACTACGCCGTTTGATTAATGTTGAAATATTCGTTGACATAACAGCAGTATATTTAATTAACAGGCTATAGTAATACCTGCTTCGGGAGAACAAATGCTGGCGCTTCGGTTTAATTATATTCATCACTCTTCAATCAATCCTGCAAATAGACAGGACTCAGGCTGGTCAGCATCTTAGTGGTAACGATAGCTGGACCAGCGATACTCAATTATCGTTCATTATTTGTCCAGACTTCTGCAGCATATCGATATTTTAAATCGTGGTCTGTCTACTATCACACTCTATTCCACCTTCCTAGATCCAGCTCAGTGCATCGGCGATAATCGGTGACGCTCCGTGCTGAACACACTCGCCATGTGCGATAACCAGCCGCTCGGGTTTCCAGCTTAGTACCTCTTCACGTGCAGCACGCGCTGGTCCGCGCCGGAGGAAAGTTGCACGCCACTCGCGTGGTGTGCTGCCTCGCTCACCAACCAGACTATCAAGTCGCATCAACATCCCCTTCCAGCCTGTCATCTTTGATTCCGGGTGTCGCTGAATAAGATCGCAAATAATCGCTGTTCGCGATGCACGATGAAAGAAAACGACTTCTTCCATCGCCAGTGAGCCATGAAAGATCACCTGGTCGATGTCTGTTGCCCAACCTGGGTGAGGTTCGTCACCAAGTTCTGCAACAAAGTTTAGTTCGGGCTTCTTGCTTGCGAGACCGGGCGGCGCAAAGAGACTGGCTTCAGGCCAGTGTTCCACCCATTCGGAAAGGAAAAGATGATGGATCTTGTTTGGCGAAATGATATAGCGAACCGGTCCGATGGCGTCTACTGCAATGACCAGTTCGTCGGTCAGTGCTACCGGAGACCACACCCACACATTCCCATCCGAGAGCTGTACAACCACCATGCGAGTGGGGTACGGAAAACCATAAAACTGTACTTCCGGTCCGTCGGCAATATAAAGAGAGGGTGCGAACTCTTCGAGCATTGGATCAACCTTTCATATCTTTGCAATGGCAGTAGAACATATAGATAGCTATTTACTGATCAATTGCAGAAATTCATGCCGTGTACGATCATTGTCACGGAAAGATCCAAGCATCATGGAGGAAACGGTCCATGAATTCTGCTTCTGCACGCCACGCATCATCATGCAGAAATGCTGCGCCTCTATCACTACCCCAACACCGGCGGCATTGGTCGCCTGCATCACTGCATCGGCGATTTGTTTGGTCATCTGTTCCTGTATCTGCAAGCGACGAGCATACATATCTGTAATCCGGGCAATCTTGGAAAGGCCGATGACCTTGCCCCGGGGCAGGTAGGCGACATGTGCCTTGCCAACGAAAGGTAACAGGTGGTGTTCACACATGGAATAGAATTCAATGTCTTTAACAATCACCATTTCGTCATTGTCAGACTCAAATACTGCATCGTTTAACAGTTCGTCCAGCGACTGCTGATATCCCCCGGTCAAAAAAGCAAAGGCATTGGAAGCACGCTGCGGGGTTTTCAATAGACCGTCGCGCGTAACATCCTCACCGGCGCTGGCAATCAGTTGCTTATACAGTTCAGCAGGTTTCATTGGCATGGTTCCTTCATTCCTCGTTACAGGTATTCGACTCTGTCAGAGGACTGGTTAAGCGTCAAGGAAAGCATAAGAGTTTAAGGGGTCGAAGTAATTTAATTCAACAAGGGTCGGTGTGATTTAACTGAGGGGCAAACCGGGGTCTGACCCCCTGTTTTCTGCAGCTATGAATCGGCACCCGGTGATACGACGCGCAGGCGTTAAACCTGATGCGTCGCCCAGTTGCGTGTCTTAAAGCGCACTGATCCCAGCCGCAATTGTCAGTAGAAACAGTGGGGCTGTGAGGAATGAAAAGAGAGCCATACCGACAAAACGATCTTCTGTGTCTTTAGCGCTAGATTTGATTACACTAATCATCTGTATTCTCCTGTTCTGGTCTCAGTTGCTTACTATCACGACTACAGAATAGGACTAAACGCATCAATAAATCGTGAAGGCACCATCAAGATAGTATCAAACAGCTGAATGACATCAGCATTCGAATACCCGTATCTATCACCATGTCTCATGTGCTCCAACTCAGATATACTTCACAGCCTATGAACAAGCTCGTAATTGAAATAGATGCCATTTCCCAATTGGCACTGGAGATCATGCAGGCAGTACTGGCCCGGGAGACGGAAGCGCAAAAAATCATGGGTGACGATTCTGGCCCACTCGCCCTGGCTTCCGCCCTGTCCGACTTTTTTCAGATCACCGCTGCACTGGAATCTGATGAGTGCTATATGGACTCAGATGATTTGACCGAATTCGGTTCTTACGGTCTCGACCTGCTGGACAGGCTCGATTTTCTGGTGCGCAAGCTTGAGATCATGGATCAAAGGGATAACGTTTCGCGTGTACTCCCGTCACTGGCAGTGTGGCTCGCGCGCCATGATGCGATCATCGACAACCTTGCAGGCGCAGCTGATGGTTTCGGCATGATTGTAAACGGACTGAGCGAACCGCAGGATCTCGCCGAGGCATGCCAGATCATGGATGAAGTCATTGAAGCAGCATCCGAGAAATTGCAAATGGACGAGGACAGGAGTGATACATGGCGCCCGTGGCGCGTCATCAACCTTAATTCAGGCATTGCAGCGACCCGCTCGCTGGATCCGGAGCTGATGGAGCGCACTTTCGAGAAACTGGGCCGGCGCCTGCCGTATGACATGCCTGGCTTCTTTGCCGACGGCAAAAGGCAGATGGCTGTGCAGAACGTACCCGAAGCTGTCAGCGCGGTGATGAACCGGCATGCAGAAAAGTGGGCGAGCAAACCTCCCCACTAGCATTGAAAGTATAGCCGGGCATTCCACCCGCATCACCACAAACCGGGGCTACCCGCCACCGCAGCTGGTTACCCATGCGATGCCGAGGTGTATTAAGCTGCAAAATGATGCCAAGATAAGAATAACTATATACACTCCAAAAAATTATCGCTTCACATGATGGGATAAGGAGCTAAGCAGGTTCACCACGGGTGTTATCAATCGCTCAATGGGGAGCGGCCGGAAAGTGAAGCAACTGTATCGAACAGTTCCAACTAATTATCTGGAGTTTGCTTTAAACCACTAATTAGGAAAGGTTCTATGCGCCCGCTACAATTACTCACCGTTATAGAGAAAGAATTCCAGAGTACTCAGCATGGCCACCACACGCCGGTCATGTTATGGGGCCCTCCGGGTGTCGGGAAATCGCAGATGGTTGCACAAGTTGCAGCACGTCACGAGGCACCACTAATCGACATCCGCCTGTCACAGATGGAGCCCAGCGACCTGCGCGGCATCCCCTTCCTGAAAGATGAAATTGTCGATTGGGCTGTTCCGGCGATGCTGCCCGATGTAAAACGCCATGGGACTAAAGGCATTCTGTTCCTGGACGAAATCACCTCGGCACCGCCGAGTGTTTCCGCTGCCGCCTACCAACTGATTCTGGATCGCAGGCTCGGTGAATACGAAGTGCCCAATCAATGGGCAATTATCGCTGCAGGGAATCGCCAGGGTGATCGGGGTGTCACCTATACCATGCCGGCACCACTGGCGAACCGCTTTTCGCATTACGAGGTCGATGTGAACCTCGACGACTGGGTGGCCTGGGCCTATGCAAATGGCATCGATGAACGTGTCATCGGCTTCCTGCGCTTCCGTCCGGACCTCGTGTTCGACTTCGATCCATCATACAACCCCGTTGCATTTCCATCACCACGCTCCTGGGAGTTCGCTCATCGGGCGTTGCAAAAATTCGATGACAATCCTGATTTGCTGGTCAACTCCCTGCAGGCATGTGTCGGCAAAGCCGCTGGTGTGGAACTGAATGCCTTCGTCGAGAGCCTGCACCAGATGCCTGACCTGGATGCCATCGTCAGTGGCGAAGACGTTCCGGCACCGGCGGAGCTCGATCTGCAATACGCTGTCGCTTCAGCCCTCGTTGCCCGCGCCATTCGCGCAAAGGACAGCGCCAATGGCGAAGCAGTAAAAATCCACGGTAATATACTCGGCTATGCCAGCAAGTTCCCGCAACGCGACATGGGTGTAATGATGGTGTCCGATATGCATAGAGCGGTAGGCGAGGATATCTTCGCCGTACCTGAATTCGCAGACTGGGCCGACAAGATTGCGGATGTCATGTTATCTTGAACATCCAGTGGCGCGTAAATGCAAGATATAGAAAACAAACAAGATATAGAACACAAACTCGTTTCAGCCCGCACACGCCTGATACTTGACAAGCCGTTTCTCGGCGCCCTGGTGCTGCGGCTTCCAATGACGGAGGGTGACCCGTCATGGTGTAAGACGACATTCAGCGATGGCAGGACATTTTATTACAATGCCGAGTACATCGCCACGCTTGACCTCGACCAGACACAATTCGCACTTTCACATGAAGCGCTGCATTGTGCACTATCACATTTCTATCGCAGGGGGCACCGTATCAAGACACGATGGGATCTTGCCTGCGACTATGCGGTTAATCCAATGCTGATCAATGATGGTCTCAAACCGACGCCGGGTGCCATTTACCTGAAAGAATACGAGGGCATGACGGCGGAGGAAATCTATCCCTGCCTCGATGATGAAGATGAGGACCAGGAACATGACAGCGATACAGACGACAACGAACAAAACAGTGGTAGTGACAACAACGATGACCGCGACAGCGAGAATCATAGTGATGCTGGTAACGATGAACCTAACAGGGAACGCGAGCAGGATGACGGCTCACAGGGACAAGGCAACGAGCAGGAAGACCATTCACAGGGGCAAGGCAACGAGCAGAATGAAAACGGGGGGGGCAGCGGCGCTGGTGCCGCAGCAGAACCGCAGCCGATGTCAGCACAGCAACTGGAAGATCTCAATACGCAGTGGCAACAACGCCTGGCCGCAGCCGCGCAGACTGCTCACCAGAGGGGCCAGCTGGAAGGCGAGATGGCACGCCTGGTTGATTTTCTGCTGCAGCCACGGCTGCCCTGGCGCATGCTGCTACAACGCTATATGGCGATGACCGCACGTGATGATTACAGTTATTCCAGGCCATCATCACGACGCGGTAACCCGGCCGTCTACCCAAGCCTGCGCAGTTCCGAAACCAACGTCCTGGTGGTAATTGATACCAGCGGCTCGATATCAGAGGAAGAGATCGGAGAGTTCATGTCCGAAATCGATGCGATCAAGGGCCATGTAAGGGCACGCATCACATTACTAACCTGCGACTCGGAGCTTAATCACGGCTGCCCGTGGTATTTCGAGCCATGGGATGAATTCTCCCGGGATATTGAAATACATGGCGGCGGTGGCACCAACTTCAGGCCGCCGTTTGAATGGATCGAAAACCAGGACCGCGCCCCCGACCTGTTAGTATACTTCACTGATGCCAGGGGCATATTTCCCCAGGCAGAACCGATGTATCCCGTACTGTGGCTGGTCAAGGGCCAGGCAACAGTACCATTTGGTCAACGCGTGCAACTGAATTGAGAAAACATCAACGACCATTACATTGAACGCAGAGAAAATATTGAGAACACTATCCACCTTGTCTACAAACATAGCAATCCGCTTCATCCATGTTTGAAATACAGATATAAACAGCATACAGATAATGACCAGTCTTCAAAAAAAAATAGATACTGAAGGGATTACCTCCTCTATACAACAGTTAAGAACATACCTGGATGGTGCTGAAATCGAGCCCTTGATCTCGGCACTGGAAGCACTAAAGGAAGATCCTGATAGTGCTCCACGTCTTGCAGATACTAATGAGGCTTTCAATAATCCTGGTATCGCCCAGGGCGCCGTGCTGACATACGCGCCCTACCTGATAGTCCTGATCTCAGATGACCCGTATACTAACGACACGCGGAACAAGCATTGAGTATCTATTTTTTTCTTCGACTTTCCTGCAAACACAGCAATATTGGATTCCAGTTACAATGACAAGCAAGATTAGAGCCTACTCACAGCGTCTAACTCCCCCGTACTCCGGCCAGATACAGATTGCCGAGTCAGAACGCGCCCGCGCCGTATCCATGGACTGTGAAACCTGGGAGATACATTTTCTTCATGCCATCAGTGGGCGAGAAAACTACTACGGCTACAGACCTCAGCACAGCTTCAGACGGGCCGCCGTGGTCAACCACAGTCAACTGCAGACGATTGCGCAGCAATCAACATTAGAAAGTGAAGAAATTGATGACCGCATAATGGAACTGATCCATTTCCTCACACAGGCAAGCCTGCCATTCCCTGCTGCAGATATCTATGAATACTGGCTACTCGATAAAGAAGACCAGTCGCCGCTGGCGCTGATTTTCTCCTGTACGGAAGCGGAGCAGATGGCATCATTTCCAGAGCGCCCGGAGTGGACGGCCCTGCCGGCTGCAGTCCTTCCTGTTGACACTACGGAAGACGAGAAAGAGCGAGGTACCCCCCCGGTCAATTACCAGCTGGAAAAGTTGGTCGCCAAACGGGCTGGTTATAATCCACGTGCCCGCTGGTTCACGCGTCGTAGCCATGAAACTGAAAGTTTTCCCGCCTTGTTGGTAAGGGAAGACTGGCAGGAAGAGTCTCAGTATCAGTTGTGTCAACGTTATTTAGCAAGACAGGCACCACGCCTGCTGATGCTGCATTGGCTGTCACATGAGGATCGAAGGCGTCTTGAGCTGGCAGCAAAACCCAACGTTCTTGAAGTGCAGAGATTCTATCCTTTATATCCATATGTAGCGGATAAGAAACTAATGAATGCTATGCGCGTGGAAGCACGACTTAGAGGCTCAACGGAAAATGAGCCATCGATCCAGAAGCGCAGAGACGGAATCCTTTACCTGTAGCCGCAAAGCATATCCTGGCTGAAACTCACATCGATTATCATTAGTTCGTCGTCGCATCACTACCAATTAAGGGGTGCCCATAATTTGCAGGGCAACTGAAGCGGGGATGAGCAAGATGAAATCAAAAAAAGAAAAGAGGTTGGAGTGATTAATGTCATATCACTCCGCCACCTTGATCCCTCAACCCCTTTTATCGTATACGGGTGTAAAAAATGTGGTTTGTTGCTGATTCTTGATTATTGTTGACATGCGACTGCTATGCTAATTATTCTCACGCTACATACCAGGGAATGCGATTATGTCAAATCAATATTTTACCAGGGAAACCCTGTCGTTTTTAAGCGAGCTCGCCAACAATAACAACCGTGACTGGTTTAATGATCACAAAACCATGTATGAATCAGTTGCTCGTACACCAGCGTTGCAATTTATCGAGGATATAGCAGGCGATCTTGCGCTGATTTCACCCCATTTCCTGGCTCTGCCGAAAAAGGTAGGTGGCTCACTGATGCGGGTGTATCGCGATACACGCTTTGGCAAAGACAAACGACCATATAAAACCAATATTGGTATACAGTTTCGACACGAAGCGGGTAAAGATGTCCATGCGCCCGGCTTTTATATGCACATCGAACCCGGTGAATGTTTCGTTGGTGTCGGAATCTGGCGTCCAGATTCAGACGCGCTCAGTAAAATTCGTCAACGCATTGATGAAAAACGGGAACACTGGCTCAACGCAATCAACGACAGCACATTTTCAAGAAATTTTGATTTAAGGGGTGAATCCCTAAGCCGACCACCTCGCGGCTATGACAAAACACATCCCCTGCTCGCAGATCTTAAACGAAAAGATTTCATCGCCATCACCCCCCTTGAAGACAATGAGGTACTGTCACCAGCATTGATGAAAACTGTGATTAATCGTTTTCATGCAGGAGATCAGTATATGCGGTTTCTGTGCAATGCACTGGAGTTAAGGTATTAAATTTTTAAATTTAAGAGTCAGATCACAAATACAATTGAGGGCCGACGAACGAGTCGCTATTGCTGGGTTTGCAGACGTGAACGCTGCACGACGAAAACGGTCAGCAACGGCACCAGCAGCCCGATCAGCATGACCGTGATCAATAGCCAGCCCAACTCGCTGTAGTCGGCAGCGGTCGTGACGACGTCCTCGACGCGGTCGCGGACCTCACGTGTTACCGTGAAGATTTCATTCAGGTAGCGGGTGCCCAGGCTGGAGGCCGATAGTGCGAGGTTGGTGAATGACGCCATCACCGCGAAGAATGTCGCCTTCAAATGCGGCGGTGCATTCTTCGCAATCCATGCCAGCATCGGGATCATCGAGATCTGGCCCAGCGGTGATTCCATCATGGTGTCGATGATTGCGATAAAACGCGCGTCGACAACACCACCGGTGCGCGCTGCGGTCCATTCGTGCAGGCCATAGTAAAGTCCGATGTTCGGTAACGCCAGAATAGCGGCGGCGATCGTCAGCACCACAATGACAAAGGCGATTGAACGTTTCGCCATCATTGGCCGCAGTATGACCATGCCTGCCAGAGTCAGCAGTGAAGCAATCAGCGACAGCACCGACAGAAACTGCTGGTCGAATTCGAGCACGTCGATTTCAAACCAGGTTGCGCCGGGGCCGGGCAGCGGGGTGGCGCGAAAGACGAAAATGATGACCGCGGTGCCGATCAGCGTATTGCGCATATCCGGCTCGAGTTCGAGCATCAGCCGATACATCAGGAACAGGACGATCGACATCGAGCCGATGAAAATGATTTCCTGCGCCAGCGGCACCTGGCTGATCCCCATGCTCAGCGTAAAAATGACAAATACCAGGCTGCCACCGAGGATCCACCAGTTGGGGTGGATTTCAGCGGCGGGCGCGAATAACAGTTTGTCGATGGCCGCGTGATCCTGGCCCTGCTCGCGCATGCGCCGCGCGCGTCGCCTTAGCATCACCCCGCCCAGAATAACGCCGGATATCGATAGTACCGGGATCACCAGTGCCAGCAGGTAGATATCGGCGTAGATCGCGACCTTTACTTCCTCGGACATGTCTTCGACGCCGCTGAACATCGTGATATTGAGCGCGGCGACCGCGGCCAGTCCGCCGATTATGGCGAAGCGCCCCAGGGTCTGCATGGTCGTATGCATGACCTTGATTTCCTTATCCGAATAAGGATCGCCATGTTCGTTGATGGTGGGCACCGCCTCGACCGTCATCGCATCCGCCACCACGTCCTGTACCACGTAACCGGTTGGCGCCAGCAACGTCGCGATGACGAACCAGATTTCGACCTTCATGATTTCGGCCATCGCCTGCGTATGCGCGATAACGCCGTACATGATCAGGATGCTCAGCGTAATCAGACCGGCGCCGATATAGACCAGCAGTGCCTTGCGGCGCCAGATCAGGTCGACCAGGTGCCCCAGCGGCATTTTTAGCGTCCACGGGATCCCCGCCCAGAATGCCAGGCCGGCGAGAAAAGCGGCGGAAAGGTCCAGATACTCTTTGATGAAAAAGGTACCGACGATCGCAGTCAATCCCTGTACGCCCGCGGCCAGGTAAATCATTAGCGGCGGCAGGTATGACCAGCGTAACTGGCGTCCGAGATCTAGAAATGTATTGTCGAACCAGCGCCAAACGGGATTATCGGTCATGATCAGTCGCTTTGAGAATAAAAATCGAAGTCTATTATCACATGCTGAAAACCCGATGCAACTTAATAACACGGCGAAGCGGAGAGGTAACAACCGTTTTATGTTTTATGGGTTATGTATTACGGGAAATCAAAATCTTGATTCCGGCTTTCGCCGCAATGACGTGGCGCTGTCTAGTGATTGCCGCGCTTCAATGCTGGTGACTGGAGTAAACGAGTAAACGGAGGAGTAAACGGGGACAGACCACGTTTTTAAAAATATGATGTCTTTAAAAATATGATAAGGTAGACAGCACTCTGATTAATCGTGGTCTGTCCCCTATTACTATTACCCATTAGTTTAAGGTAAAACATGAGTCTTATAAGAAAAGGAACTGCTGAGTGGTTTGGAACAGGACTGGAAGGTAGCGGAGAACTTAGCTCTCCCAGCGGGGTATTAAACGAAACTCCCTACAATGTATCCAACCGATTTGAGAATGAAAATGGTGTAGCTGGTACCAATCCCGAAGAGCTCATCGCCGCAGCCCATGCCGGGTGCTTCTGTATGGCCCTTAGTTTCCAAATCGTTGCTGCAGGATATACGCCTACTCGATTAGCGGCAGAAGCAGTGATTCATATGAAACAGGAAGGTTATGATTGGTCGTTTGAGGGTATTGATTTAAACCTGGAAGCCCAGATAGAGGGCATAGCTGAAGAAAAGCTTGTAGAACTGGCAACCATCGCCAAAGAGAACTGCCCGGTATCGATGGCATTGTCAGCAGTGCCTATTACATTAAATGCGAAATTAATATAACTTTAATTGAACTTTAATTGGGGTCAGACCCCTATTATTTCGCCCCGGGTGATACCTGAACCTCCAGATTATTCTCTCAGCACGCGATGCCCCGACTGCCCTTATTGATGATGTTCAGCGCCATGGCGCTCTGGCCCGCACTGACTACTGCGCAGGAGCCTGCTGAAAAGGTACCGTTGGAGATTATTATTAGAGCACCATTGATTGAAACCCGCTGGCAGGAGGCTCCAAGCGGGGTCACGTTGATTGACAATCAAGATATCGGAGATGGACGTGCTCCCTTGCAACCAACCGATGCGTTGAACCATGCGCCAGGCGTACTGGTGCAGAACCGCAATAACTTTGCACAGAACCCGCGCGTTTCGATCAGGGGATTTGGAGCCCGCGCACCGTTTGGCATCCGCGGCGTGCGGGTGCGGCTGGATGGCATACCGCTGACCACGGTGGATGGGCAGGCGCAAATTGATGCCATCGATCCCAGCTCCATCCAGACCATCGAAGTGCTGCGCGGTGCCAATGCTGTGCTGCATGGCAATAGCAGTGGCGGCCTGCTCGATTACCGCAGTTTTATCCCCCGCCAATCGCCGCTCGCCAGGGTCGAGGCACAGCTGGGCGGCTATGGATTGCGTCGTATCCACGGCGCGCTTAGCAAACAAGGCAAACAACGCGATCAGTTCGGGTTTCGCGGTGCCGTTACCCGGCTTGAACAGCAGGGCTATCGCGAGCAAAGCTCGGTGGAACGACTCAATGTCGGACTCCGGCTTGATCACCAACAGGGCAATCGCGACTGGTATGCGATTCTCAACCACCTCGACACTCCGCTGGCCGAAGACCCCGGCGCGCTCACTTACGAAGAGTTGCAGGACGATCCATCCCAGGCCGCCCCGCTCGCCAGGGCCATGAATGCCGGACAAGAGGTCAGCCAGAACATCGCCTCACTGGGGGTCGTGCAGCGCCTCGGTGGTGATAATCATCTGCTGCGTGCGCAAGCGTGGCTGACTAAGCGGGACTTTCAGCAGCAACTACCATTTCCCGGCGACAGTCTGATCAGCTACGACCGGCAGCTCATCGGCGGCACCCTCCATTACCAACGCCCACTGGGCCAAGTCATCCTGCATATGCAACTCAGTGTTGAAGATCAGCGCGATGACCGGCAACGCTATTGTCGGAATATCGACCTCGAGCCCTTTATCTGCCGCAGCGGCATCAGCGATGACCTGGCACTGGACCAACTTGAGAAAGCGAGTAATGCTGGCCTGGGACTACAACTGGCCGGGCCTTTAGTCAATGAACATGGACGCTGGATTATCGGTTTGCGGCATGACCACCTCCGCATGGCCATCGATGATAACCTGCAGGCGGGCGGTATCGACAACTCCGGCGAACGCGTCTATGACGAGACGCACTACAGCCTCGGATACAGCCACATGCTTGATGGCCAGTGGAGCGCCTTTGGCCAATACGCCACCAGCTTTGAAGCTCCAACGTTCACCGAGTTTGCCAATCCGCAGGGCAGCGGCTTTCGCCCGGGACTGGAGCCTCAGACCAGCCGCAGCCTGGAAATCGGTCTACGTGGCGCTCTAATCAATCTGCAACTAGAGGCCAGCCTGTTTACGGTACAGGTGGAAGACGAGATTATCGTTGATGATGCTCCGGGCGCAGCTCCAGCTGATGAGCGCACCTTCTACCGCAATGCCGATCGCACCCGCCGTGAAGGATTTGAGCTCGGTGGTCGCTGGTGGCCAGAAGCCCTGCCACAGCTGGAAATGTCTGGCGCGCTAACCTACATGAATGCACGCTTTGATGACGCCAGTAATAACGACCTGCCGGGCCTGCCCGACTGGACCGGGTTCATTGATGCCAGATACCAGTTCCAGCATGGTTATTATACCGGCCTGTCTGCGCAATACATTGGTAAGCGTTATGCGGATGATGCCAACACCATCGACGTTGCATCACAAACCGTCAGCAACCTGCGTATTGGTCGTACCATGACAAGCAGCAGTTATGACACCGAACTGGTCATCGGTATCGAAAACCTGTTCAACTCAGAATATCTGGACAATCTGCGCATCAACGCCAGAAATGGGCGCTACTACGAAGCGGGTGCTGAGCGGCGCTTGTATGCAGGCATCAATTTCACCTGGTAATAGCTGGCAATAAAGGGTCGGAGAGAATTATTTTGCATCACTCCGAGCTCTTTATTGATTTGTATATTACATGGATTTAGATAGCAGAACCTTGAGATAAGGCGCATAGGTCAATACAGCGCCTTGTTTGATGCCCAGAACGTCGTAGGCATCCAGCATTTTCTGATAGGCCGCTTCATTATCAGGTCCCGCTTTAAGTGTTTCAAGAGAATCGATCAGGGGCCTGATGTCCTCCTCTTCCAGATAGGTTTTCAGCATGCTGATGTCATCACTTAGCCTTTCTGCATTAACCGGCAGAACGCTCGTTATATCTCGCCTATCGGCAGAATCCTCGAAGAACAACGGTGGTTCCTCATAGACATTCCTGGCCAGTGCTTCAGACACTTTAGTATCTTGGGAATCATCATCAACACTGGTAAGAATATCGTCCTCGCCGATTATTTTTTTCTTCAATGTATCGATAAAAGTGTCAAATTCTGCTGCATTCGGTTTATTTAATAACAGTGAAAGAATCGGACGCCCTTTATAGTCACTATAAAACTCCAGCTCTGAACCATTCAGCACCGGCTCAGGATTAAGCATGGACAGGCTGACAGTCAGTTTCTCTTCTTTTAACAGCCGCTTTATCCGTACCGATAAGGTATCATCATCGATGATTTCGTATTCCCTCGTGCCTTCTAGAAGGCTTTTTTGTACAAGTTTCATAGTCATCGTATTGTTATAGTTTTGCAAAAAATTAAATCACTCCGACTCTTTATCACATTACCAAATCCTTACATGGCTATGGCTCGGCATCGATAATCACCTCGTGTATTTCCATCTTGCCCTCTCCATCAAACGCTTCCTTTGGCATTGGATTGCTATGAGCCAGTTTGAAATCCTCACTGCCCACCCAGGCCTCAAATGAGGCCTTGTCCTGCCAGGTGGTTAACACGACATAAGGCGTATCATTACTTTCAGGCTTGAGGATTTGCATACGCACAAAACCAGACTGCTTGTCGATCTGGCCTGCACGCTGTCGAAAGCGTTCTTCAAAGGTATCTTCCCAGCCGGAAGCAACGGGTACCCGATTGGCGACGATAAACATGAGTATTACTCCACAAATGATTTGTCAGTTAAGAAAGCTGGCAACAACTATATCACTGTGTTTCGTTTCGTTGTGCGCATTGATGCGGCAATCCGCCAGTAATTAACTGTTATCATCAATTTCCGGCCGACAGGGTGTTACTACATTGATTCTGTAATCAATATATTAATCAATTATTAGTCTTTCAGGGTCGACTAATTAACAAGATTCCCTTGTTTTGACCCTGTTATCGGAGCGGGTATTTCCTCGAGCAACTGTGAAAACAGCTGTAGCCGATCAACAACTGTTGGTGACTCAAGCAGTCGCTGTTTACTATCAATACTCAAGTTTAATATCAAGACTAGATTATTAACGACTTGTTCAATCGGCAGTTCATCGAGAACTTTCCAATCCACCTGCATCATGTGACGGTCAAAATAGTTGCGTAAACTTGCCTTGAAATGATCTATTTTCTGCGCAGGGACTTCTTCCGTCTGATAATCCTGTTCGAAATCACTCCAGTCGGCCATGACCCTTCGATAACCATTTTTCATCGGTAATTCTTTGATTATTTTATATCTGCAAATTCCCGTCAGCATGATATTTAACTTGCCGTCTGTTCTCTCCCGATATTGCCTGATTCGCCCGGCGCAACCTGTCTGATAAATATCATTATCCGGATTATTATCCTGCGGCTGCACCATACCAATCAATTGATCAGTTTTTAACACATCCAGAAACATGGCCAAATAATTGGCTTCATCAATGGTTAATGGCAGTTCACCACCAGGCAACAGGGCATTTTCCAACGGGTATATCGGTAGCTCTTGGGGTAAATTTTCATAGGGTTGCGTAAAAGGCGACTTGGGTTTCATAATTTCTGACTATCGAATATCCAGCGTATAGCCGCGCAGGTAACAGGCAAAGTCCTGCAGGGCCTGGATACCGCTTGCTTCCGCCTGGTTGCACCACTCCTGCAGGCGTCGTACACGATCTGCCTGGTCACGTGATGTCTTGCGCCAGATTTCCTTCAGCGCCAGTTTGTAACGATAGACTGTTTCCAGCGTCTGGCTATGGTTCAGCGCTTCGGCCAGACGTTCACGTTTCGCTGCATCCAGCACGGTTCCCTCGCGCACCAGCAGCCTGGAGACCCTGCGGAAATAAGGTTTGTATGACGGGATCGCAATACGGCGCTGCTGTTTCAGTACCGGCTTGATGACCTTGCGCCCGTATAGCTTGAGAATATGGAATCGGTTGCGTACCACGGCGCGAACGGTTTCCACATCGATGATGCTTTTATCGGGTTCGATCACTGCCCGCGGAGAAATCTTCTTGACCTTTGCCAGGCCGAGCAATTCCAGGATACGTATATAGAACCAGCCGATATCGAATTCCCACCACTTGTTGGACAAGCGCGCGGAGAAGCCGTAGCTGTGATGATTGTTGTGCAATTCTTCACCACCGATCAAAATGCCCCACGGCACAATATTGCGTGATGCATCATCGGTCTCGAAATTGCGATAACCCCAGAAGTGGCCGACACCGTTGATCACGCCGGCGGCCCAGAACGGAATCCACAGCATCTGAATGGCGAAAATCGTTATGCCAATGGCACCGAACAGCAGCACATCGATGGCCAGCATAAGGCCGATGCCGATAAACGGGTAGCGACTGTACAGGCGACGCTCGAGAACATCGTCCGGCGTGCCGTGGCCATATTTGTCGGTGGTTTCCGCATTGGCGGCTTCCTTGCGATAGAGTTCACTGCCCTGCAGCAGGACTTTCTTCAGCCCGAGCACCTGTGGGCTATGGGGGTCATCGCTGGATTCGCATTTGGCATGGTGTTTGCGGTGCACGGCTACCCACTGGCGGGTAACCATGCCTGTCGTCAGCCATAGCCAGAAACGGAAAAAATGGCTGACGGCCGGGTGTAATGTAAGAGCATTGTGGGCCTGGTGGCGGTGCAGAAAAACGGTCACCGAGACAATGGTAATGTGTGTTAACAATAACGTGGCGCCGATATAGCCCCACACAGAAAGGTTGAGTAACCCGTCCATTAAAATATTCATAGTGCTGCCTTTTGTAAAAATTGAAACGGTGAAGAACCGGCAGCACTCACCGCCGGTTGCTCCCCAGACGGCATGAGCCGTGTAATTCCAGAAATCAATCTAGAAAGTAACGCGTTTGGCCTGTGGACCTTTAGGACCATTTTCAACATCATATTCGACCTGCTTTCCTTCCGCCAGGCTCTTATAGCCTTCGGCCTGGATGACAGAAAAATGCACGAACACGTCCCTGCTGCCATCGTCTGGAGTAATAAAGCCAAACCCCTTGGAGTCGTTAAACCATTTAACGGTACCATTCATGATACATACCTCTTTATAATAATTACTTAGTTAATAAATGCAAAACACGAGAGGTAAAACAGGAAATTCGGGATGGAACCGGGGTTACTTCTGGACTTCTTGAAAACCATTATGAAATGCAAACCTTTATCGTCTCACTCATCTTTACAAGCATAGACGATAACAATAGATGTGGGGGCATTTTGTATTTTTCAAACCCTGTAATGAATCGAATTCTGTATCCGCTCACGCTGTTCCCTGATATCCGAATAAAAAGATACATTTAAAAAAAGATACATTTAAGATACATTTAATTGAGGTCCATTTAATTGAGGTCTGTCCCCTATTTTTAGCTCGCTTTTTCTATAACTTACAGGAAAAACAACCAGATGATACGACTGCATGCACCCAAAACCTACGCCGGATTAGACCATGATATCAACGGCGGCATGACCATGATCGGAAAAATAATCCGCGATGCCTGGGTATTCGGAATACTCCCGGAAACAGAAACCTGTGAAGGCTGGGAGATCTCCCGCATCGACGCTATACACCAGCAGGTCAATGATGAATGGGACAAATACGGCTGTATGGTGAGCAGATTACCCGAAGACTTACGCGCACGACATAAAGCCATCTATGACGAGGCCATCACCCAGGCCAAAGCCAGGGGCTGGGACCCTGAGGTGATCGCTGACGACGAAGACTAACTGATTGAAGACTAACTGATTGAAGGGTCGGAGTGATTAAAAATTAAATCACTCCGATCCCTTTAAAGCAGAACTTGATCTTCACGCAGAAGCTTCCAGTGCCTGCTCGATGTCAGCAATGATATCGTCAATATGTTCGATACCTATTGAGAGTCTGACCATGTCTTCAGAGACACCTGCTTTAGCCAGTTCATCCGGTCCAAGCTGGCGGTGTGTTGTGGTAGCAGGATGGCAAGCCAGTGATTTCGCATCACCGATATTCACCAGGCGCAGGATCATCTGCAGGGCATCAATGAAGCGTGCACCCGCTTCCGCACCGCCTTTAATACCGAAGCTGAGGATGCCCGAGGCCCTGCCAGCCGTGATCTTTTGACAGGTTTCATGATACTCGCTGTCAGGCAATCCTGCGTAGCGTACCCATTCAACCTGTGGATGCTTGCTAAGGTATTCAGCGACAGCCTGCGCATTCTCACAATGTCGTTCAATGCGCAGGCCCAGGGTCTCCAGTCCCTGCAGAATCAGGAATGAACTGTGCGGTGCCAGTGCGGCACCTGTGTTTCGTAGTGGAACAACCCGGCACCGGCCTATGTACGCCGCAGGACCCAGCGCTTCTGTATAAACGACGCCGTGGTAGGAAGGATCGGGCTCGTTAAGCATTGGAAAACGTTCCTTATTCGCTACCCAGTCAAACTTTCCTGAATCAATGATGACGCCGCCAATCGTTGTCCCATGACCGCCGATATACTTGGTCAGTGAATGAATGACGATATCTGCACCGTGATCAAATGGCCGGCACAGGTAGGGCGTGGCAACGGTGTTGTCAACGATCAGTGGCACACCGTGACGGTGCGCGATATCGGCCAGGCGTTCGAGATCGACGATATTCCCGGCCGGGTTTCCGATCGACTCACAGAATACGGCACGCGTTCGATCATCGATAAGACTCTCCATGCCATCGTAATCATCAAAAGATGCCATGCGTACATCAATGCCCTGGCGTGGAAAGGTGTGGGCGAACAGGTTGTAGGTGCCGCCATACAGCTGGCTGGTACTGATGATGTTGTCACCACTGCTGGTAATACACTGAATGGCGTAGGTGATTGCCGCCATGCCAGAGGCCACCACCAGCGACCCGATACCCCCCTCCATTTCAGCCAGGCGCTGCTCAAGCACATCCGTGGTCGGGTTCATGATACGTGTGTAGATATTGCCAGGCACTTTCAAATCAAACAGGTCTGCGCCATGCTGTGTATCATCAAAGGTATAGGATGTTGTCTGGTAGATCGGTACCGCAGCCGCATTGGTGGTCGGTTCAGATTTATAGCCATGGTGCAGTGCCAGAGATTCCAGTTTCATTGTATTTCTCTCCTTGGTGATGTTTCTCTTGGTTGGTTATTGTGCTCTAGCTATGCTCATAAAGGCATACATAGAGATATATCAGCATTATTCAATTCCTGTGAATCAAGGGGACAGAGTACTTGAAATCTAAGGATTTGAATACGCACAAAGCCTGTCTGCTTGTCGATCTCGGTATTAAGGGTAATAAGGGGCCAGAGAGGAATTAACGCTAATATTCATTCCGCGTTATATTATAACAATTGTTTCCTAATCCATTTTTATGGCGCACAGCAAGATGACATCTACATCAGACCCACAGCACGAGCTTGAAAGCCTCATCGCCGCTGATGAACCAGCTGCCTTCAGTACCCTGAATGAGCAGGGGCAGGCGAAGGTCCTGCTGGTCGGCGATCATGTCAGCAATCGCATTCCCCGGTCACTTGAGCAGCTGGGGCTGGAGGACTGGGTGCTGCAGCAACATGTCGCCTACGACATCGGCACCCGTAAACTGCTGACCCACCTGGTTGATCATCTCGATGCCCCGGCGGTGATGGCGGCTTATTCGCGCCTGGTGATCGATCTCAATCGCAGTCTCGAGGACCCGAGCGTAATGCCGGAGGTCAGTGACAATATCCCGATTCCCGGCAACCAGGGTTTATCCGCGGAGGATCGTAATCGGCGCATCCATTCCTTTTATACCCCGTACCGCGCGGCGATCGATCATGCGCTGCAGGGTTTTCGTCAGCGTGGCATCGTCCCGGCGCTGATTGCCATACACAGCTTCACCCCGCAGATGGCCGGATTTGAACGTCCCTGGCATATTGGCCTGTTGTGGGACAAGGATCCCCGCATTCCACTGCCGTTGCTGCAGCGCTTACGCGCCCATCCTGAAGACATCAATGTCGGCGACAACGAACCGTATTCAGGCAAGCATCCTGCCGATTACACCATCGATCATCATGCCGAGGCAGCCGGCCTGCCGCATATCTCGATCGAGGTGCGCCAGGACCTGGTCAATAGCGAGGAAGGGGCAGAAAAATGGGCCACCATCCTGGCCGAGGCATTGACCGAGATCCTGGCCGAGCCGGATTTGTACCGGGTGTGGGATGCCGTATGACAGCGCCTGAGCCAACATTCACTCTCGGCATCGAGGAAGAATACCTGCTGGTCGATCGTGACACGCGTGATGTGGTCAATGATCCGCCACGGGAAATCTTCGAGCAATGCGCCAAGCGGGCGGAACATGGAGCGGTGGATCACGAGTTACTGCGCTCGCAGATCGAAACGGAAACACGGGTATGTGAAACGGTCGCCGAAGCACGCCAGGAACTGGCCCAGTTACGCAAACTTGCCCATGACGTCAGCCGTCAATACAACATTGCACCGATCGCCGCCTCTACCCATCCCTTTGCAGAATGGCATGCACAACGCTCGACAAACAAGCAACGCTATCACTCCCTGTTTCGTGATATGCAAACCATTGCCCGGCGCATGCTGATCTGCGGGACACATGTCCACGTCGGTATCGAGGATGATGAACTCAGGCTTGAACTGCTCAATCAATTCAGCCAGTTTCTGCCGCTGCTGTTATCTTTAAGCACCTCGTCACCGTTCTGGCAAGCCGAGAATACCGGCCTGAAATCCTTTCGCCTGACCGTGTTTGATAACTTTCCGCGCACCGGGCTGCCGGAACAGTTCAAGGATTATGCCGACTATCAACAACACATGACGATTCTGCAAGATGCAGAAGTGATAGAGGATCCCACGTTTATCTGGTGGGACATGCGCATCAGCGCGCGCTACCCCACACTGGAATGCCGCATTGCCGATATGTGCACCCGCCTCGATGATGCCATCAGCCTTGCCGCCTTGACGCAATCAATACTCCATCATCTCTATCGTATGAAGCGCGAGCACAAAACCGTCCCGGTGTATTCCCGTTTTCTGGTTGACCAAAACCGCTGGCGCGCCATTCGCTATGGTGTTGACGAGGGACTGCTTGACCTTGAAAGTGAAAAAATCATACCGGTGAATGACTGGTTGTCCAGTATCGTGGAAAACGTCTATCGCGATGCCGAGCAACTGGGCTGTGAAAAGGAACTGGAGCAGGCCCTCGACATTACCAAACACGGTACCAGTGCACATAAACAAATCAAAACCTATGAGCAAGCCTGTGCAGCAGGCAAAGCCCCAATAGAGGCATTACATGCCGTCGTAGATATGCTGATTGAGGAGACGGTTAAGGATCTCTAGTTAAAAGGAATCGGAGAGTTAGATTTATAAGAGACAGGCCGCAATTAACCTTGATTAACCTACCTTCGATGGCCTGCCAGCCTTTGCTGGTTTTTTTATTTTGTTTGCCTTCCTTTCATTATTACTCCGCAACAGGTGCAACATTGACCTCCACGGTAAGTATTGGCTGCGCATTTCCCGTGCCGACGAATGATCCTGATACCGGTGGTATGGCTTCCGGGTGACGATGCACTGCCACCGCGATGTGCTCGCCGCTGACCAACTGGCCGCTAGTCGGATCGAAACCACGCCAGCCGGAACCCGGCAGATAGACTTCCGCCCAGGCATGGGTTGCAGTACTCCAGGGATCCACGCTTTCATTGCACACGTAACCGCTGATGAAGCGGCTGGCGAGACCGCAATGACGACAGCTTTCGATGAACAGCGTGGCGAAGTCCCGGCATGAGCCCGTGCCCGATGACAGGGTCTGCGACGGTGGTTGCACGCCGGGTTCTTCACGCACCATGTAGCGAAGGCCGTTGGCGATATTCGTATTCAGCGTGGTCAGCATGGTGATGGTATCGACCCTGTTCGCCGGATTACACAGATCTGCCAACCATTCATTCACCATTTCCTGGTCCTGTTCATAGATCGGGCTTTTGTACGGTGCGAGGTCGATCTGTTCCCCGGGATCGTAGTCGAACGGGAATGAGCGGGCATAATCTTCCAGCACAAAATCCAGTGGTTGTTCTTCATAGTTTTCCACCATGACTTCGCTGGCGATGGTGAGTTCTTTTGCAGTTTGCAGGAAGTCAACGAGCGCGACTGAGTTGCCATAGACATCGCGCTTCCAGTGGATATGAAACTCCGGGCTGATATCCAGCTTCGAGGATTGCACCCGTATGTCGTGGCCGTCGCGTGGCCGCAGATGCAGGGTATGCGGCAGCAGCTTGACGGTTTCAGCATACTGGTAGCGTGTCAGGTGACGGATCTGAAGTCGTCGCATAATACTGATACCAGGGGTAAGAGCGGTTGTTTTGTACAGCGACTATAACACTTTCGCAAACCGGCTTAACACTGGCATAATGGTCAACGACTTGGGACAGCCTTGCGGATTTGCTACGTGGAATCTGACAATAACAGTTTTGACGCGGCGATTCGCGCTCACGATGAAGCCGTGGCCGCCAGTGGAATCGATGTCTGGATAGGCGCGGAACCGACCTTCACCAATCGACACTCCGAAACGCCCGAATGGCTCAGCGAGGCGCTGGGCGAGAGCAAGCAGGATTACGCCTGCCGCATCATCAGGCAACTGCGCGACCGTCATCCCGGATCCATTATCCTGCGCACCCTCGGACGCCAGTATGCAGGCGAATCACAGCCGCGCTGGAGCCTGGGCCTGTACTGGCGTCGTGACGGCCGCTCGCTGGCCGACAATCTGCCGACCGATCCGCTGAGCGAGGCATGTGCTTGCGAAAAGCAGCACATCACCGCGTTCTGGCAGTCGCTGGCCGATCAGCTCAACGGCAACGGCCTGACTGCCACCGCTTTCCAGGCCGACGCCGAAATGGGCCTGCGCATCCTGTTTACTGCAGATGCCCAGCAGCCAAGCGTTGACCCGCAGGCGGAGCCGCGCCTGTTGCGCGCACCAGTGCAGTCGCAGCCGATCCCGCCCGAAGGTCTGGAAGACGAGCTGGCCGCCGACGGCCTCTACCTGGTTGCTATCGGCTGTGCGGCGAGCGGGCCGGAAAACAGCCTGCAGCCCTGTATCGAGCTGCCGGGCTTCGCCGATGTCGAACTGTTCACCAACTTCGTGCAGCGTGTCGCCATCGCCGCCAGCGCCGCCGGACTCAGCAGCCTGCTATGGCGAGGTTTTCCACCGCCGGTGGATGCAAACGTCGCATGGATGACGCTGACGCCAGACCCGGCAGTGCTGGAAATCAATGAAGCGCCGGCCGCCAGTATCAGTGGCTTCCTCGACATGAGCCGCGAGCTGTTCGATGTGGTGCAGTCATGCGGTCTGGCGCCCTACCGCCTGAACTATAACGGCGACATTTCGGAAAGTGGTGGTGGCGGGCAGTTCACGCTCGGCGGTCCCGATAGTGAACACAGTCCGTTCTTCGTCGCGCCGCAATTGCTGTCACGCCTGATCGTGTATCAGAATCATCACCCGTCATTATCGTACTGGTTCGCGCCGGTATACGTCGGCAGCCACAGCCAGTCCCCGCGTACCGATGAGAATGTGCGCGAATCCTTCAGCGAACTGCAGGTCGCGTTGCAGCAGCTGGCTGCCACCACCGCGCCTGCACCCGAATTCATCTGGCGCAGCCTGAGCCCTTTCCTGGTCGACACCTCGGGCAACGCTCATCGCAGCGAGATCAACATCGAAAAGCTGTGGAACCCGTATCTGCCTGGCCGTGGCTGTCTCGGCCTGGTCGAATTCCGCGCCTTTCGCATGGCAATGGATGCGGAATCAGCGGCTGCCATCGCCGCGATGCTGCGCGCACTGGCGGTGATGCTGTCCCGACAGGAACTACAGCATGACCTCATCGAATGGGGCAGCCAGCTACACGATCGCTTCTCACTGCCGTTCTACCTGCTGCAGGACCTGCACACCGTATTTGATGATCTGCAACACGCCGGCCTCGGTCTGGGCGAACCGATCACGCGGCGGCTCTGCGCCGACAACTGGCGACATGTCGGTGATGCCGAGCTGGCGGGCTGTCGCCTCGATGTCGACCTGGCAATAGAATTCTGGCCACTGCTGGGCGACGCTGCCGAACAGGAAGGTGGTTCACGGCTGGTCGATGCCAGCACCCGACGCCTGCAACTGACGCTGCGGAGCTGCGGCGAGCATGAAGCGGACCTCGATGGCTGGCGACTACTGGCAGGCAACTACCGTGTGCCGCTGCGCTGTGAACGGGACGAAAGCGGCGCTGTGTTGATCACCGGCCTGCGCTATAGAGCATTCACACCCTGGGTGGGCCTGCACCCGGGACTCGACGCGCAAACACCAATCGTGCTCTACCTGCTGCCGCCCGCTGGCGGAAACGGGCTGCGCTGCACCCTGCACGACTGGCAGCCCGAAGGCGAACCCTATGACGGCCTGCCTGAAGATCTTGATGAAACACGAAGGCGCATCGCCGAGCGCTTCGTGGTCGAGGAAATCACGCCTGAGCAGACACCTGACGCCGTCAACCCGCCTGACGAGGCCGTTAGTGACTACTGCCTTGATCTACGGCGAATCAAGGGGTCCGAATCAAGGGGTCAGAGTACTTGATATCCTCTTCTCATGAATATTGAGAACGACCTCTACGGCCAGGCCGCCGAGAGTCTCCGAGCGACCAAGCTCCAGGCTGCCTCCATATAGATCCGTAATGTCATGGACGATAGCCAGCCCAAGCCCGTGACCGTCGACCTGCTCATCAGCCCGGCTGCCACGCCGGCGCAGTGTGGCGAGCATATCCTCGGCAATACCGGGCCCATCATCTTCCACCCTGATCCTGAGTACGGAATCATCACCCCTTACTACCAGCCGAATCGTTCCAGTAGCCCACTTGAAAGCGTTATCCAGCAGGTTGCCGAGCAGTTCAAGGAAGTCCTCGCGGTCGAGTGGACTACGCAGTCCTGCGCCAATATCGGTTTCAATCTTGCGATTCCTCTGCGGGTACATTTTCTGCAGCGTGTCGACCAGGGAATTGATCTCGGATACCACATCATATCCCGGACCAACCGGGCTCTCCCCGGCGAGCCGTGCACGCTTGAGAATATGGTCAGTGGTCGTGCGCATTGATTGCAGCTGCCGCTGCAGGCTGTTCTGCAGTCCGGGCACTTTTTCTACTTCCGTCTCCTCGCTCAGCCGGGTCAATACCGTCAATGGCCTTTTCAATGCATGCGCAAGATCACCGAGGGCATTGCGTGACCTCTGCAAACGCTTGCCGAGGACATCAATCAGCCGATTAATCTCCAGGATCATCGGCTGGATTTCCGCTGGCGCCTTTTCTGACAGCCGCACCAGTTCACCTGACTCGAGCTGCCGCAGCTCCTGGCGCAGCCGCTTCAGTGGCTGCAGACCGCCACGAATAATCAGCACCTGGATAACCACCAGGATGATCAGCAGCATGCCGGCAATCAGTGCAAATCGCTGTTTGAATTGCTGAATGTCCGACTCCAGTGCGGTGAGATCCTCAGCAACGATTACTTGCACCGGTATACTGTTTTTACGGTAATCGTGCACCGCCATCAGCAGTGGTTGGTCCAGGGGTCCTGTTGCATGCAGCACGTCAGACGCCTGCACCTGCCCTGGCACCGACAGCCGGGAATCCCATAATGAACGTGAAGTGATCTGCTTTACGTCGCTTTGTATCTGGAAATAATGCCCGGAATAAGGACGAGTGTAGACCTGTGATACCGCACTCCGGTCGAGTTTGATATCACCATCCCCGCTGACCTGCAGTAGCGCGAGCAGTGTTTCACTGTCATGCTGCAGGCGGCTCGCCATGTTGTTTTCAGCTAGGTTGCGGATCGCCGGAGCGGCCAGCAGCGCGAGCAGCGCAAACAGGGCCAGCAGGCTGACCACGAGGCCAGCCACCAACCTCAGTTGCAGTGAATTCATCAGGGTTCACACCTCAGCACATAACCCTGTCCACGGCGCGTTTCAATCGAGTCCTTGCCAAGCAAATCACGCAGGCGCTTGATATAGACCTCGATCACGTTGCTGTCGCGGTCGTCATCGTCTTCGTATATGTGCTCGCTGAGCCGGGTTTTTGAGAGTACCCTGTTCGGGTGCAGCATCATGTAGCGCAACAGGCGAAACTCGGTACCCGTGAGCTGGATTTCATTGCCATCCCGGGTACGCAATGCCTGGCGCTCTTCGTCCAGCACCAGGCCACAGGCCTCGAGCATTCCGCCAGCCTGCCGGTTGAACCGGTGCAATACGGCGTTGATGCGGGCGACCAGCTCCTCGACATGAAAAGGTTTACCGAGATAGTCATCGGCACCGGCCTTGAAGCCGTCGATACGCTCGTGCCAGGCATCGCGGGCCGTGAGGATTATTACCGGGATTGAGTTGCCTGCCTGGCGCCAGTTCTGTAGCACCTCGAGACCATTGCGGGCGGGCAGGCCAAGATCGAGCACGACAATATCGTGTAACTGCTCATTGCCCAGAAACTCGGCATCTACTCCATCGCCGGCAACATCAACGGCAAAACCGGCAGCTTGCAAGGCCGGCTTCAAACTGCCCACCAGGTCAGCATCGTCTTCAACCAGCAGCAGTCTCATCGCCTAGTCTTTCCCTTTCTCCAGTCGTTCGCCATTCTTTGCATCGATATACCATTCGCTGACATGCCCGTCGGGTGCAAGCCATTCGATTTCATATACCGGAACCCCATGTTCTACTTCGAATTCTACTTCGAGAATCTTTCCCGGTGCGCTGTCACTGTACTTTTCGAGGATCGTTTCGAGCGACAGGATTTGACCGGATTCGACCAGCTTGCGTGCCAGCTCAAAATCCTCGTCCGCAGATGCTGCCGCCGCAGCAACTAGTGTAATGCAGAAGAACAGCACCAGCCCGGTTCGCCGGCGATCAATCATGCCAGCGACCGTATCCCTTGATCTCAACACTGTCTTCATCAAAATAACCTCGCGCTGCATCGCGGTGACAGGCGTCGCAGTTGCTCAGGCTCTTTACCTCCGGCAGGTTTATAATCTTTGCAGATATCTCCCTGTGCTCCCTTTTAAAATACGGCAAGTCGGTTATCCGCAGCGGGACACCCTGTGCACTGCGGGCCATTCTGGCCATGCGACCAGAGCCTGACTTCTCGGCACTATTGTTGTACAGGTAATCATAAATCTCCATTGCTGTCTTCGCATCCAGCTCCGCATTATCCCCGAAATGGTCTGCCAGCCCGTTCATGATGGCATTCCAGGAGGCCTGCGGAAGCAAGGCAGGCGGATAGGCAACATGGCAACTCCCGCATTCCTCAGTGTAAACCGGATTAGCCGGTAATGGATTTCGATTTTGACCCATGTGTTGCCGGTATTCTTCGTGATCATCATCGCCGGATGCCACGTGCATCACTCCGGGTACATTACCGAGCAGGTAGGCAATCATCATCACTGCCATTAGCGAAAATATCGTTGTTTTCATGAAAAGGCTCCTTTATGAATGCTTTAGATAATCAATGACATCGGCCTGCTCCGCGGCCGTGCACTCCCTGCCGAGAGTCCATTTACAGTTGCGCCTGAACCACTTCTTCATTTTCTTCGGGTCAGTAAGCCGGTCCGGATTCACAACCGGAGACATCGGTTCGATGGGCTTGCCGGTACGCTGATGCTTTCCGGTTTCCCTGGGGTTAGCGCCATGACAACTGAGGCAGCTGCGCAGCTGCCCATCGACCTCGAACTGCTGGTTCCACAACTGGCGCCCACGCTCGGCATCTGCCTGCACCACTTGCACCTGCAAAACAAGAATCAGTGCATACCAAAGAACCCCGGCCGGCCTTCTCATGCCACTTCACCTGTATCAGTCTCAGGCGCACGTTTACGCCCGGTAATCATCGACCTGACCAGGTTTTCATGATGAACAAGGCTTTCGATGATGACACCGGCAACGTGGATAAACACCAGCAACAGTGTAAAGTTGGCAAAGAACTCGTGGACTTCTTCGAAAACCTCCGTCACACCGTGGCTCATCCCCGCCAGCAGACCGGCCAGTGGCCCGGCCTGGTCCTCGCCTGCATAGACGACCATGCCGCTGATACCGGTCAGAAGCAGGCTGATGATCAGCAGAAATATCATTGCGCCTCCTGCCGGGTTATGGCCGATATAGCGCTTTGCCTTCAGCAGCAATGTCTCCTTTACAAAAGACTTGATCACTGCCGGTTTATAGGCAAAGTCACTGAAACGCGCATGCAGCGGACCGATAAAACCCCAGGCAAGACGCAGCGTGATTAGCCCCATGACAACGTAACCTGCTGTGGAATGCAGACTCATGAATTCTTCGGTCAGGAAGGCTATAACGAAGGCCGTTACCAGCCCCCAGTGAAAGATGCGGACGAAGATGTCCCATACCTTGATCTCGTTTTGAGTTTTCATCGCAATTCCTCATGATTCGATAGAACAGTTGCGATGCAGTATAAAAAACGAAGCTGAAATGAAGCTGAAAATCCTTGACTAAATACCAGTCGAACAGCTTCCGGTGCAGCAAGGTATTCGGCGAGTTATTATGATTAAAAAGAAATAAAACGAATAAAATAAAGTGTCGCAGTGATTAAATTATATTCACTCCGAGCGCTTTATTTATACAGCAGCTGACTACACCTTCACCGCCGCAATCACGGAAACCTCAACCAGTAGTTCGGGTCGTGCCAGCCTGGCCTCGACACAGGCGCGGGCCGGGGAATAGCCTTCGATCACCCAGTCGTCCCACACCTCGTTCATTTGCGCAAAGTCCTTCATGTCCCTGATATAAACCGTGGCTGAGAGGATATGCTGCCGATCGCTGCCTGCCTGCTCCAGCAGGCTATCCACCTTTGCCAGCATGGTGCGCGTCTGTTCCCTGATGTCCGCATTCGCATCTTCCGCCACCTGTCCACACAGATAAACCGTATCATTGTGGATGACAATCTTACTCATGCGACGGCGTTCGGTTCCCAATCTGGTTATATTCATTGATCTCTCAAATAAAAGGAAATTAAGGTCAGCTGGTTAAATTTAAATCACTCCGGTTCCCTTTAATTATTATGAATTGACCAAATGTTGCAATTGTCTTGAACAGTGTTGGCGCTATATTGAACTTGCCCGCCTCCATACTGATAGAAGCAGTATCTGACACGGTTAATTGGTGTAAAAGAAGATAGGAAATAAGCGCGAGTAAAAGGCCGGCCCACCATGGTAATTTCGTTGCTATCTCTAGCAAGTCTTCAATTGGGCTGCCTTTAAATCAAGTACTCTGACCCCTTGATCAGAGAGCCAGATAAAATCAGGTCATACGATCAACCTGATTTTAAAAGGCCTGTAAACGATCAGCTTACTCCACTCTTGACGGACCAGCGCCAGGTTGGGGATATCCGTAACCGGGATTACCGCCATAACCGCCGTACCCTGGGTCGCCGCCATAACCGCCGTACCCTGGATCGCCGCCATAACCGCCGTAGCCTGGATCGCCGCCATAACCGCCGTACCCTGGATCGCCGCCGTAGCCGCCGTAGCCTGGATAGCCGCCGTAGCCGCCGTATCCTGGACCGCCGCCAAAACCGCCGTAGCCGGGATTACCGCCGTAGCCTCCGTATCCTGGACCGCCGCCATAACCACCGTAGCCCGGATAACCTCCGTAACCGCCGTAGGGCGATCCGCCCCAGCCGTTACTCCACGGTCCGCCACCCCAGCCGTTATTACTCCACGGCCCACCGCCCCAGTTGTTACCGCCGCTCCAGGGAAACATATTGCCGCCCCAAAAGGCGCTGGCACCGGATGCTGCCAGTAAACCACCAAGCAACGTGCTGGTGATCAGGATTTTACGAAAAGTCTTCATTTTTAGAATTCTCCTGGTGTTGAATTAAGTGAGAAAGAATTTCCAACACCAGAATTGAATGCATATCGGATATTCACCAACAGCATTGCTATGAAAACCCGTCGCTAACCCGCAACAATACTGAAACGCCACTACACCTGAATTCGGCCTTGAATACAAGCGCTGCAGTAGGATTATATGGAAATAACGTTTACGCCAGGAAATCGCGTAAGGTTTCCCGTCATGCAGACGGTTGGGGGGCTAATAAGAAAAGGGTACTGACCCTTTATTGCCTTTTTTGCTTGCCTGTTTCGGTAATAAAGCCATCATTTACCGCTGAAATATGATAATCTGGTCAAGTCGGCATATCAGGGCGGCGTTTTCCATTTGCTCATCTAATTTTGCCAGGCATCTACTGCCTGCTGATCACAGAAAAATTTCTATCTTTTCATCGATACACAGTAGTTCATGGACCCGATGTACTGTTCGCGTCCAGTCACCTGTCATGCGTTTCTGAATTTCAATGCCTGGCTTATTGTTGTTCATTCAACGCCATTGTTTTCTCGTCGGAACCCCCTAATGAACATAGAAATCATCACCACCCCCAATGAAGCCCTGAAAGAGAGTGGATTTGGATCACTAACCGCCTGCAACAGTGTTTTTGACGCCGTCCGGGGCATGGGCCACAGTGTCAGACTGAATATCTGCCAGACAAAAAAAGACCTCGATGAAGTTGTCAAACGAAAACCCGACCTGGTTATCCCGGCGGTAAAGTACATTCCCGTTTCCTACAAGGACGACACCTGGCTATCTGAATATTTTACCGAACATGGAATCAATTTCACCGGCTCATCAAGAAACGTGCTGAAATATGATTCCAACAAGGTTCTTGCGAAAACACATCTATCAAATAAAGGCATCCGAACCGCGAATTATTTTATCGCGATTCCCGGCCAGTTTAAGACAGAAAATGATTTACCCTTTCCGTTCCCGTTGTTTTTAAAACCGCTGGATGCAGCCAATGGCAACGGCATTGATGACCAGTCATTTGTCACCAGCTTCACGGAATACGAAAGCAAACTGTCATCGTTATATAGCGCATTCAACCAGCCTGTTCTGGCAGAAGAATACCTGGAGGGTCGCGAGTACACCGTTGCGGTGATCAAAACACCTGATGAGAAATTAACCGTCTCTGCTGTTGAAGCTATCGCACCGTTATCAGGCAATGGGCTGCGGATTTTAGGGGCACAGGCAAAAAAGGATGACTCGGAAGAACTGGTAAAGATTGAAGATAATGAGGTCAGCAGCAGGATCACTGCACTTGCGATCAATGCATTCAACGCCCTGGGGGCCAGGGACTTCGGGCGTATCGATATTAAAACGAGCAAGAGTGGGGAATGTTTCTTCATGGAAGCAAACCTCGTACCCGGTATGACCTATGGTTCCAGTTATTTCCCGGAAGCCTGCAGGATCGCAAATGGCCTGACGTACGATAAAGTGGTGGAACTGCTGTTAGCCGGGGGAATTGCCAGGGCAAGTTCGACCGTCCCGCCAAATATTTTCCCTGGTGCAGGCGATAAGATAGCATCCACCGTATAAAGAAAACTGTTCGACGAGTTCCAGTTGCATGTCCTTAGAACTATTGGTAGAAGTCACCCGTAATGGCACCGTAGAAAGCCGGCATTTTGGTGCTGCCGTCGTGTGTGATTCCAGGGGTACGGTTCTGGAAAGCTGGGGAGACATCAACAAGCTGATATTCCCCCGCTCTGCCCTGAAACCGATGCTGGCGATTCAGCTGGTCGAGAGCGGCGCCGCTGACCGCCACGCCCTCAGCGATGCTGAATTATCCCTGGCCTGTTCGTCTCACCAGGGAGAGCCCATGCACCAGGCACTGGTGCAGTCCTGGCTGAACCGCCTGGGATTGACCGAGGATCACCTGGCCTGCGGCGCGGTACTCCCTGAACATACCGAGAGCGCCCACCAGCTGCTGACGTCCGGTCAACAGGGCTGCCGCATTCATCACAACTGCTCGGGCAAGCACACCGGTTTTTTAACCACCGCGCTGCACCTGGGTTTGCCACTCGATAAATACCACCTGCTGGAGCACCCATTGCAGCAGTTATCGCTGGAGATACTTTCCGAACTGGCGGGTATTGACCTCAAGCAGTACCCAATGGGGATTGACGGTTGCGGATTACCTGCACCGACCATGCCGCTGGTACAGCTTGGACGCGCCATGGCCCGCTTTGCCAGGCCTGAGGGTTTGCCAGATGAGCGTGCGCAGGCCATTTACCGTCTTCACCGGGCCATAAGCAATGAGCCGCTCTATATTGCCGGGCCTGGAAGCGTGGTCAGCGAGTTGAACGAAGTCACCAGGGGTTCTGTGCTGGCCAAAACCGGCGCCGAGGGCATCGTCACCGCGGCCTTGCCTGGAGAGGGCCTGGGAATAGCCGTGAAAATTGCAGACGGCAGCAGTCGTGCACGCTCAGTTGCATTGCTGGCAATCCTTGATCACCTGGGCGCTCTATCCGATGCCGAGAAGCATCAGCTTCAGGCGCATATCGCGCCAACGATAGTCAACTCAAGGGGGCTTGAAGTAGGAGAAATTCGCCCGGCGGCATTCTGGTTGTCGCGACGCGATGCTAGTTAATCAAGTACTCTGACCCATATTATTAATTCAAGATACAGATTGTGTTCGATATCATGCGGTGTTTGAAGAAGAGTGTTATCTACGGACCCATGGGGCAGAGCGAAGCGCCGTGGAATGCGTTGACTTGACCCACTTGTTCAGTCTGTCTTCTTACGAGAATCTCGTACTAAAAAAGAGTTCCCAGGCCCACGTTTTAGCTCAAATAAATCTATCGCTTTAAATAGGCTGCTTAGATTCTTAAACCCATAATTTCTGGTATCAAATGATGTCTTATTAGAGATATTTGACCCAACAGGACCCAGTGGCGCCCATCCATTTTCGTCTTCTGTTGCCTCGATTGCCTGACGCAGTAAATGTATTAATTTAGTATCTGATTTGATGTTCTTAGATTTAACTGTTGCTTTAGTTTCTTCTTTTTCTTTGTCCAGGTATAAAAATTTAGAACACGCATTGACGAATGGTAATGGTGTTTTCCTTTCTCCAAATCCTAATACAACCTTGCCTTCAGCTAAAGCTCTAGTGACCATTGGCGTAAAATCACTATCAGATGATACAAAGCACATTACATCGATTTGTTTTGTATACATTACGTCCATAGCATCGATTACCATGGCTATATCGGAAGCATTCTTTCCCTTAGTCAAATCATATTGCTGTATAGGTTGAATAGCATATTCATGTAAAAGATCTTCCCAGGCTTTTAGTGTAGGCGACTTCCAATTACCATAGGCTTTGCGAATCGTCACCACACCATAGTTTGCGACTTCGCTGAGTACATCTTCGAACTTTCCTGCGGGCGCATTATCAGCGTCTATAAATAATGCGATTCTCTGTTTGGTTTCATCCATTTTATTTCCACAAATTATTAGACATGTTAGTGATACATACAAAATCGGTATAAATCTGAACGTATTGTTATGCTTTTAAACTTATAGTCTTTCCAGTAAAAGGTTTTCAGCATTTTCTATCTAAAAAAATCAAGTACTCAAATCAAGTACTCTGACCCCTTGATCTCATTGTCATTTAGGATGCTTATTAAAACTAAACACTTTTTCTGTTTGTTTTCGTTTGATGCTAAATTCCACTAAGACAGTGCGATCGGATTTAAAAAACTGTTTTCTTGTATTTGAATCCAATTTCAAGCTATCAATAGCATCCCATGCAAAAGTATCATAGCCCACTGATTTAGTCTGATTAATGTCAGGAAGAGCAGTAATAGCAATGCATAGTGGACCTGATATTGCTGGTGATAACTCATCTAGCCTGCTGCAGTTAATCATTAAGCTACGGTATGCAGAGTTTTCTTTATAGATATGAACCTTAGTAACTACATTTTCCTGAAGTATGCTCGTCATTGAATCATCAATCGTTATTGAATTATTCTGCTCTTTAATGAACAGCTCTAAAAAGTAATCTTTAACATCCGTTTCCAAGTTATCAACAAGATGCACAACAGTATTCTGGTATCCATGGGTATACGGATCAGCTTCGCCATCTAACCGTGCATTTGAAGAAAAAGCATCTAACTCATCACAATGGCTGTCAAATGAATCATCAGTCACAGTAAGGGCATTAAGTATTAGTTCAAATGTCTTTTCATTTTTTGGGCCATTATCTTTAAATGCAATTGTTGAATGATTTTCCAGTGGTATCCGTGTAAAAGCTGTAACCCCTCGAGCCCCCATTGGCCGCGCTGTTGGATTCTGTGGATCAGTGGCAAAATCAAGAACCAGCCTGCTGGCATTTAGATTTGCACAGGAAACTGGAACTGTTCCATCACTACCAGACTGGTTGCCTATCGATGAAATACCACTATACCCCTCTGTTCCTATAAGAACAGTACACAACACTTTGCCTGGCCCGTACCATGTTGACCCACCGAATAAATCTCTTCTCGCCAGCTCCCAGGAATAAGGACTGGCTAATTCAAGGCCATTAAGGATTTGAGTGCCCGTTTGAAATGGTTTATCAGATTTATAACCCTTGAATACTCTACCAATGAATGACTTCCCTTTATGGGCAAGATGCGAACCGAAATTAGCAGGCGCTAACATGAGGAGTCTATGAACAGGGTTTGTATCGTGTTTATAGTACGAAGTCATCCAGTCACGAACGACAAGTCCGCCAGAGCTATGCACTATAACATCAACACTTCGTGGCTCAGTTGGCAGGTCCTCATTAATCCAGGCAGCCTGCATTGCTTCAACCAGGTCATTAAACGTCACATCGTCATCTAAACTGACGTAATTTCCTAGATATATATGATGAATATCATTGTAAATATTCTGCTTTAAAATCCAGCTTGCCAGTTTTTTAAATGATGTATAGGTATCACTCCATCCATGAAGTATGATTAACATTATTATCTCCTTCCTTCTTGCTCTACCCTACGAATAGCATTATCGAATGATGAAAGGGGTGCAGCCGTTGATCAATCGGTTCTAACCGTTAGATTTTCCCTCATGCAGCCTTGTAGTCACGCCAGCTGTTGAGACTCAACGCACCCAGTCCAAACAGCAACAGCAGGAAGCTAATTAAGCCGCCGAGCAGGGGAATCAGCTGCAATATCCCCAGCACGATAAGAGTAACGATGATGCCTGCACTGCGCAGCCCTGTTGATATCGCTTCGCGCTTGCCGATCAGGTGCAAGCCGCGATCGGCCACATAGAAAACAGCACTGAGGAATCCGGCCAGCAGGAACACCAGATACGACGCCAGTAATACCAGCGCGACCAGGTGGCCGACCACGGTAATCAATAACAGGAAGATGACAAAGGGCACAGTCACCAGCAACGCCAGACCCAGTGCTAGGCTCTTCCACGGATCACTGCCGATGGTGCGTGCTGCTGCGACGGAAAACTGCGGAAACACAAGAAAATACGCTAATCCCGCCACCATCAGGCTAATGCCAAAGACAATGGCGACGCCTGCCTGGTCTTCGGCACCCGTTTCTACAACAGATGGCATCGGGCGTTCAATCAGCTCGCCGTCTATGCGTGCCGTGTCAGACAGCTGCGGTTTGTTCGGACTGCGGAAGATCAACCGCCCCCGAATATGTGCACCCGGCAGGATCTCGATGTGTTCTGCGACCAGTTCGGCATCGCCTCCTACCTCGCCCGCCACCGAAATATGGCCGCCGATCGCTTTCAACTCGCCGCCAATGTCGCCCGTCACATCAATACGCTGCCCTGCAAACCATGCCCTGCCGCCAATCGTTGCGCTGGAATTAATACGGACAGTTTCACCTGCTGCTGCGACATGGTCACGCACGGCACCACTAATCGTCACGCGCCGACCCGCCACGCGCACATCATCAGCGACATTGGCACGGATATCCACGCTTTCACCAGCGGCGATAACATCACCCCAAACCGAATGATCGATACTGACATCCTGCCCCGCCACCACCACATCGCCACGCACATCAGCCTGGATATCAACGACGCGCCCGGCGGCATACAGGTCTTCCTCGACGACGCCCCGCAGGATGACTGTTTCACCGGCCTGCTGTGCCCACAATACCGAAGCACTCAATGACAATAGCAGGAGGGGGATAATCAGGTAGCTTTTACTGTTAGTGTTTTTCATGGCATGCGTCCTTGTCCTGCTAGCACTGCAGGAAGAAACCTTCGTAAACCTATTATGCACCTGGAGGTGCTAAATGGCACGTCTTCCCCGATATGTCCTGCCTGAGCATATCCAGCATCTTATTCTGCAAAAGGGGCCCAAAAAAATAGGTCGGAGTGATTAAAATTATATCACTCCGACCCCTTTAATGTTTCTCTATGGCCGCGCTAGTTTTGTCTAGTTCTGCTTCAAATATCACTTTTCTGTAACAAAACGATAACCATTCAATAACATCGCGCTTAACGCTCGGTTTTCCTCGAACTATACCTATTTCAGTCTGTCACTCACTACAGTAATTAATGATGTTTCATTGAATTCAAGCAGTGAGATTAATTACTAAATAAGCAGGCGCCACTCTCGCTATTGCGGCAGCCAGCCTGGTTAGCTCAAAACATAAATTTCAATTTAGGAGATCTACAAATGGATAAATCAAAGAGAGCAATGGGTATTGCTATGGCAGTGGCTGCGGCCGGTATGTTGACGACTGCAACACCTTCTTTTGCCGCCAGCGATAAAGCCGCTGCGCCCAACGTCCACTGTTATGGTGTAAATAGATGCAAAGGTCACAATGATTGCAAAACTGCCAAGAATGCCTGTAAAGGTCATGGCTCCTGCAAGGGACAAGGTTTTGTATCCGTATCTGAAAAGGCCTGTGATCACCTTGGTGGTAAAGTCGGTGATTAATGGTCGCTAAACAAGACTTGTACCTGTAGAAATGCGGCGAGCCAGCTTGTGATTTGCATCAATGGATCGTCACTCTGGCTCGTTTGCATATTCATACAAATATTGACAGGAGAACAGTATAGTGAGGCGTCCTTTTCTGGGTTTTGGTCTCGGTCTTCGTACTGAGCACTACTCATACATACTTGAACATAAGCCGGCGGTAGACTGGTTTGAAATACTCTCTGAAAACTATATGGTGCCCGGTGGCAAGCCGCTCGATTACCTGGACAAAATACGTAATGATTACCCGATGGTCATGCATGGTGTTTCACTCTCCATCGGCAGTACAGATGCGCTGAATTCGGACTACCTGAAAAACCTGAAAAAACTCATGCGGCGTGTACAGCCGCAGTGGATTTCGGATCACCTGTGCTGGACTGGCCTCAACAACACCAATAGCCACGACCTTTTGCCGCTACCCTACAATGAAGACACCATTACCCATGTCGTAGACCGGGTCGTACAGGTGCAGGATTACCTGGGCCAGCGTATTCTGCTGGAGAACCTTTCCAGTTATGTCACGTACAAAAATTCTGAGATGACGGAATGGGATTTTGTGAATGAAATCGCGCGCCGTGCTGATTGCCATATACTGTTAGACATAAACAATATTTTTGTCAGTGCGCATAATCACCAGTTTGATCCTGAATCGTATCTTGCCGGGATAGACAGTGACCGAGTGATGCAGTTTCACCTTGCCGGCCATAGTTACAACGGTGAAATGATAATCGACACACACGATCATGACGTCTGTGATCCGGTTTGGGCGCTCTATGCCACTGCCCTGAAACGCTTTGGCGCGGTAAGCACGATGATCGAACGTGATGACGATATTCCTGAGTTCCCGCAACTGCGGCAAGAACTGTCTATCGCTGAAGACATTGCAGTCAGGACACTGCAGGCGGACGCCCTGGTATTGAGCGATATCTCACCGCAGCAAACCCACACCGAGTTGAACTATGCACGCACTGCGTAAACTGCAGCAGGATTTTCTGGGATACCTGCTGGATGATACAGTCGTCGGCATCGTCGAACGCATTGAATCCACCCCCCGCCGCTCAGCAGAGCAGCGTATGGCGTTTTATGGCAATGCCTATAAGCTGCGCTTGAAGGAAGCGCTCACCACCGACTATGAATGCCTGCACGGTTACCTCGGGGATGATCTGTTTGAAACACTGATGGAGAAGTACATCGAAAGCTACCCATCACACCATCCCAGCCTGCGCTATTTCGGTCAGCACATAGCCAAGCTGGTCGAGCAGCAGGAACCATTCAGGCAGTTACCGGAAGTCGCCGAGATTGCCCGTATCGAGCTGGCCTTCGGCAACAGCTTCGATGCAGCCGATTGCCAGTGCGCTTCACTTGAGCAACTGGCTCAACTGGATCCTGAAGCATGGGCGACCCTGACACTGCGTTTTCATGGTGCCGTACAGTTGTTGCCGCAACAATATAATAGTTTCCAGATCTGGCGGGCACTTAGCAACGAGGAGGCACCGCCGCAAAAAACTGAAGATGAAACAACCTGGTTAATCTGGCGCCAGGATCTGGTTAGCCAGTATCGCGCCCTGGAGCAGGCAGAAAGCGTGGCACTGACGATTGCGTTGTCGGCAGGCAGCTTTGCGGATATATGCACAGCGCTGCTGGAGTATTTCAGCGAACAGGAGACGCCGCAGCAGGCCGTGGGGTATTTACAGCGCTGGATCAATGATCAAATGGTGAGTGAACTCAACCAGGATCAAGAAAAAAAAGCCGCGGATTGCGGCTCTTTTTAATAAAGAAATCAAGGGGTGAAATCAAGGGGTCAGAGTACTTGATATCCATCCTGCATACCGTGATCTCGCTATTCCTGTTCTACGGCATCGGCCTGGCACTGTTCGCAACGTGGAACATTCCCAGCTTTTCTATAGTTTTGAGCCGGTGTCTGGCTGCTATAGGTGCTTTTCTCCACTGGCTGGCTACACTATTTCAGGCAAGGGGCCACTGGAATGGGTATGGCGCTCGCTGATCTATGGTGCGCTACAGTCGAACAGACGAATTAAAGTGGTACGAGGGATTAAAGTTTAATCCCTCCGTACCCTCTATTGACCTTGATTTACTGGAAGCAAACCACCTATCAAAAACCCTGCTGCCCGATCGATCCTCTGCCCAGCATCCAGGGCAGTGCTCGGTCAAGAATAACTACGTAATGTCCAGTTTTTGTCCATGCTATAAGGTTTGTCATCCAGAGCGAGCTCAAAAAGTGATTATGGCACCCGCTGCCATCAGTGCGAACAGTGGCAAAGTAAGGAAAGTTATTAGCGTACGACAAACTCTGCAGTCTTCTTGTTGCTGTACAAGTGCTTGTGCTTTAGTCATGATATCTTCTCCATTTAGTGGTAGTGGATATCCATTTGTCTGGATATGTCTTAGACATTATATCTTATTTACCCATTTGTCAAGGTTTTGTATAATACAATTCATTTTCAATGTAACGGCTATGATAAGAACGGAGCGAGAAATGACTGCATCCAGTGACAACACGGCGAGCGGATACCGAATCGGCAAGGTTTCCAAACTGACCGGTATCTCCCCCGACACGTTGCGTGTCTGGGAGCGGCGCTACGAGACCGTCATGCCGCAGCGTACGCCCAATGGCGGCCGTGTATACTCCAGCGAAGATATCGCCAGGCTGACGTTGATGAAAAAGCTGGTCGATGCCGGCGACGCTATCGGATCGATTGCCAGCCTGACCCAGGCAGAGCTGGAGGCGCGCCTGCTTGAATCGAGCCAGGCCAGCATCAGTATTGATCACGGCGGCCCCGTACGTGTCGTCGTCGTTGGAGAATCCCAGCCCACCAAGATGCAGTCAGCCGAGGCTGAACTGGGCAGCCTCGAACTGGTCGCTGCCTATCCGAGCATCAACGCCTTCGAACAGGAAAAAACGTCACAGGATGCCGATGTCATCATCATCGAACAACCCAGCCTGCAGGCTGAAACGGCAATTCGCATCGCCGACTGGATGACAAAGCTCAACGCCGTGCACGCGATCGTGATATACCGCTTTGCATCCGAGGAAACACTGAACCGCTTGCCTCAAGGCAAAACCACGGCCATGCGCGCGCCGGTGGAGCCCCGGACATTGCAGCAATATTGTGTTGCCTTGTCTGCCAGGCGACAAGAACCGCCGAGCGAAGCAGCAGACATCACAAAACTCATTTCGCCGGCCCCGGCGCGTCGCTATGACGACGAAACCCTGGCCAGGCTTGCAGGCATGTCACCAGTGATAAACTGCGAATGCCCGAAACACCTGGCCGAGCTTATCTCGAGCCTGGCTGCTTTCGAGCAGTACAGTAATGAGTGCGAGAGCCGCAACACCAGCGACGCGGAACTGCATGCATACCTGAGCAACACGACATCGCATGCACGGCACATGATCGAGAACGCTCTCACTATCGTTATCGAAGCAGAAAACCTCGATATTAAAAGATAAACAAAGACAGGCCCGGGGAGACCGGGCCTGTTGTGATTGACCTACTCGACAATCACTGTGCCCGTCATCGATGGGTGTAGTGCGCAGACATATGTATAGGTGCCTGGCTCGCTGAAGGTATGCGCAAAGGCGCCACCGTTACCCATGGTCTGAGAAGCCAGTCCACTTCCACTCGTACCGGTTACCGTGTGCGGCATGTTGGAATTGTTGAACCATGTCACGCTCTCGCCTGACTTCACCTTGATGGTTGCGGGCTGAAATTGCATGCCACTTATAGCCACTGACGTACCCGTGTCGCCTTGCGCATCTGACTGTACAGCCGGCGAGGCACTCGTCGCTGCTGCATAAGTTGCGGCCGGATACGCTTGCTGACCGGGGTAGCCGGCCTGCCCATATGGGGCCCCATACTGATTTTGCGCTTGCATGCCGTGATGCCCATGCCTTGCGTAGCCCGGGCGTCCGTAGCCGGGCTGACCCCCATAGTAACGCCCTGGCATCATGCGTGGATGGCCGTAGCCAGCGTGATTGGAATGGTAGCCATGCTTCATATAGCCCGGCCCCGGGCCATAGCCTTTGCCGCCAGATCCGCACATAAATGCGTGTGCGCTCAGTGGTGCGATCGTCAATGCTGCTACCAGCATGCCGCTTTTCGTCAGTGTCTTCATCAAAATATCTCCTGAATGGTAAGTAAAGTTAAACCTGAACAGTATTTGTCGAACATACCCGTGTAGGGCTCGTCGGGTTCATCGCGCGGGTTATTTATATAAATAACATACACTTACAAGCAATATTCACTGAATGAACCCCCTGTAAGGCAATATCCTCTCAAATAATGTTCATGATTTGTCTGCTATATTATGATATAAATATACTTATGTCTATATATTGTCCTAGTCTTTGTTTGGATTTATGCAATTTCCTGGGATTACCACTCTTGCCAATCGAATACGGAGAGAACCTATGACTACTGTGAGTGCTTTAGTGATTTGCCTTGTCGGTGCCCTGATCGGAAGCATGCTGTTCTTCGCGATTACCGTTGCGCCGACGGTGTTCAAAACGCTGCCTGCTGAAAATGCCGGCAGATTTCTCAGGGCCTTCTTTCCACACTATTACCTGTGGGGCCTGGTCGTCGCAATGGTCGCCGCTTTGCTGGCGATCAATACCCATCCGGTAATCAGTGTGGCCTGCTTCCTGGTTGCAATGTTGTTTGTCTTCTCACGCCAGGCCTTGATGCCCAGGATCAATAACATGCGCGATGAAGAGTTACTGGGCACACGGGGAGCTACCGAGCGCTTTCGACGCCTGCATCGGTGGAGTGTGTTGATCAATGCAGCTCAGGGGGTTGTGTTGCTTGCTATTGCAGCAACACTGATTATCAATGTCTGACAGCTGCAGCTAATGAATCAGTGCATTCACCGGAAAAAAGGGGGGCAGCTTTCAAGTACTCTGACCCCTTGATCACTCCTTGATCACTGATCAGCCTCAGCGCAATACATGCAACTGTCTAAAAGTACACGGAACTCGGGATCCTCATAAAGCTGATGGGCGATGATCAAGCCGGTCGCGGACCAGGTTTGAAAGAAATTAGCACGCCGCCCAATAAGACCACCTTTTCTGCCATCGTAGTATTCCGGCCAGTTATCACGCTTGAGCCTTTCGGTAATTGTCTCAAGCGCATTTTCAGCCAGCTCAACGCGCCCGGTTCGCATGGCCGCGGCGACAAACGGCCAGATCAGCACCGGCCAGTTACCGCCATTGTGGTAGGACCACGGGACATTCTTGGGATCGCTGCCGGTTACATGCATCCATTCCTTGCCATGCACGGCCGGATACACGATCTTGACCGGCATCTCGCCGATCAATTCTCCCCAGTGGGCGGCAAAAAGATTCATGATGCCCTGGGACTCTTCAGTGGTGGCAAGGCCGAACAGGATGGACAGAAGATTGCCCTGCGCAAAAAAACGGAAATCGATCCGGCCCGGACCCTGGTTTCCCGCCAGGTAACCACTGCGGTTATCCAGCCAACCGTCCATCCAGCCCGGAATGCTTTCAGGATAAACATTGAGCACGTTATCGATCCCAAGCCCGAACTCCTCGGACTTGAACCGGTGTATCTGGTTCAAACGGTCGCGGTCTACCCAGTAATGTAAGCGCACGTAGGCCCGCAGCGCCTCGACACGAACCTGCAGGTTTTCAATAACGGTCTGTGGTCCATTGGTACCCGAAATAAGCTCTTTCGCCGCCTCCAGCATGCCATAGTAAAGCGCCTGTATTTCCAGCGGGTAGCCATAAACCCCCATGCGCCGGTCAATCATGAATGACCCGTCCGGCACCAGCAGAGTCGGCGAACTTTCGAAGCGCTCCCTTAAATACAGGTCCAGGATCTGCATCATGCATTCCTGCACCTCCGACGATCCTGCGTATTTCCAGTCGCCGGTCGTTACCACGTAGGCACGCAGCAAAAACATCCACCACATCGCCGAATCGACTGGAACCACTCGGCCGATGGCGCGCTCACCAAAATCGGCGACAAGACTTTCCCGGCCGTCTTCCTCGATGACCTTGAAACTGGCCGGCATCAGTCCCATCGAGCGCTGATGCCCTTCGAGCACGGTTTGCTGGCCCCGGATGTTCATCACCGTGGTCAGAAAGTTGCGCACGATCTCCGCCCGTCCGCTGTTCAGAAAAACAAGCGCCGATGGCACGAAGTCGCGGACGAAGCACTCGTGGTAATTCACCGCCACCGGGCTCGGGTCGCAGGCGGCGGCCGTACCCACCGGCTCACCCCGGTAGTAGATTATGGAATCTTCGAGCAACTGGTATGCAGTTTTGATATTCATCGGTGTAATTATATTGTGGTCGCTATGATTATGCCTGCGAAATACGGGGACTGTATATCAAGAAATCTGAGAAATCGGGGACAGACCACGATT
>JARFRD010000008.1 GCA_029287435.1 Gammaproteobacteria bacterium | reverse complement strand
CATATCCCATGGCGCCAGGAACTGGCCTTTCTTGATGTTTACCGGCTTGCCGGCAGATGCCACGTTAAGTATGAAGTTTGTTTGCCGGCACAAAAACGCGGGCGTCTGCATCACGTCGACGACATCAGCGACTTCGTCGATAGGTGTGTCCTCATGCACGTCGGTAATTACTGGCACGCCGACTTCATCTTTTACTTTCTGTAGAATTCGCAGACCTTGTTCGATTCCGGGACCACGGAAGCTGTCTCCCGAGGAACGATTTGCTTTATCGAAGGATGACTTGTAAATAAAAGCGATCCCCAGTTGCTGCGTGAGTTCCTTGAGCGCTGCAGAAGTCTCGAGCGCAAGCTGTTCGGTTTCGATAACGCAGGGTCCCGCAATCAGAAACAGCGGATGCTCGAGGCCGGCCTCGAAGCCACACAGTTTCATCAGGCTAAAACCTCATCGGATTTAACATGCGCCGAACGGTGTTCCAGTGCTGCCTTGATAAAGGCCGTGAATAATGGATGTCCGTCACGTGGCGTGGAAGTGAATTCCGGATGGAACTGGCAGCCAAGGAACCAGGGATGGTCCTTGAGCTCTACCATCTCGACCAGGCTGTTATCACTGGACGTACCACTGATAATTAATCCGGCCTGTTTCAGCGTTTCAAGATACTGGTTATTGAATTCATAACGGTGGCGATGACGTTCGGTGATGGTGTCTTCGCCGTATGCCTGTCTGGCCAGTGTACCCGGCTGCAGATTACAGGTCTGGCCACCCAGCCTCATGGTGCCGCCTAGATCAGAATCAGCGTGGCGTGTCTCGAGTTTGCCGTTCTCATCCATCCATTCGGTAATCAGCGCGATCACCGGATGCTGTGTTCTCGGATTGAATTCGCTGCTGTGTGCATCGACAAGATTAGCCACATGGCGTGCAAATTCAATGACGGCGACCTGCATACCAAGACAGATGCCAAGATATGGCACCTTGTTTTCTCGCGCATACTTCACCGCCGCGATTTTGCCTTCAATGCCGCGATCGCCGAAGCCACCCGGTACCAGGATGGCATCAAGCCCTACTAGCGAACTAAAATCACCGCACTCGAGCGTAACGGAATCAATGTAGCGAATATTGACCCGCGCATTGTTCTGAATACCGGCATGGGACAATGCTTCATTGAGTGACTTGTAGGATTCAGTCAGTTCGACATATTTACCGACCATGCCGATGGTGACTTCTCTGGCAGGATGCTGCATGGCCTCAACCACATGCTGCCAGTCAGACAGATCTGCCGGTGGCAGATCGAGGTGCATCTTGCTGGCGATAATCTCATCCACGCCCTGTTCATGCAGCCACATCGGAATTTCGTAGATATTGCCCATGTCCTTGGCTGATATAACCGCCTTCTGTTCAACGTTGGTGAACAATGCAATCTTGCGACGCTCGTCTTCAGGTAACAGCATTTCGGAGCGACACAGCAACAGGTCGGGCTGGATACCAATCGAGCGTAATTCTTTAACCGAGTGCTGGGTTGGTTTGGTTTTAACTTCGCCCGCAGTCGGAATATAGGGTACCAGTGTGAGGTGAACGAAAATTGCTCGTTCATGGCCAAGCTCGACACCCATCTGGCGAATAGCTTCCATAAACGGTAGTGATTCTATGTCACCGACGGTACCGCCGATTTCAACCATGGCGATATCTGCGTCACCCGCACCCTGGACGATGCAGCGCTTGATTTCATCAGTGATATGCGGAATAACCTGAACCGTTCCGCCAAGATATTCACCACGACGTTCTTTACGGATGACACTTTCGTATATCTTGCCCGTAGTGAAATTGCTGGATTTACCGGTTTTGCTACGCACAAAGCGTTCGTAGTGGCCCAGATCGAGATCGGTCTCTGCGCCGTCTTCAGTCACAAATACCTCACCGTGCTGGAACGGACTCATGGTGCCCGGATCCACATTGATGTAGGGATCCAGCTTGAGCATACGTATTTTAAGACCTCGGCTTTCCAGGATGGCGCCGATAGAAGCGGAAGCGATACCTTTACCTAATGAAGAAACAACACCACCGGTAATAAAAATATATCGCGTCATGAATGCGGAAACGCTCTTGGTTTATTTGAGTTTGACCAGGCAAAATCGCTTTGGTCCCGATGGGCGTCTATAGTAGCAATTATCTGGCAACGGCTCAACGAAAAACACCGAAAGACTGGCTCCGGGATAGTAATACTGTTTCCAGTGCTAATCGAGCCATGACACAGCCTCATTATCTGAATAGTTTATACTTGAGATGACATAACTATCCCGTTGTTTTCACGATAATAAAAAATGGGCCCGCTTGAAGCGTACCAACACGAACTCGAAACGAATGGATTTGTTGACGACCCCGCTCAAAGGCTCGCAGTTCAACAACTACAGCAGCTCTCTGACAGCCTGATAAAACACAGTGCATCAGGCGCGAATCCACTAAATATACTTGCCCGTAAAATCCTGCGGTTTGAACACAGGCCGATCCAGGGCCTGTATTTCTGGGGTGATGTCGGACGCGGGAAAACCTGGTTAATGAACCTGTTCCACGATTCACTGCCGTTTGATGAAAAATGTCGTCTGCATTTCCACCATTTCATGCAGAATGTCCACGAAAAACTTGCACACATGGAGCAGCAGAAAGATCCGCTTGAAGCAATCGCGCAGGATCTGGCTGACAGGTTTCGTGTCATTTGCCTGGACGAATTCATCGTGACGAATATCACGGATGCAATGTTGCTGTCCGGCTTGCTCGGCGCATTGTTTAAAAACGGCGTAACACTGGTTGCCACCTCCAATCGAATTCCGGATGATCTGTACAAAAATGGCTTGCAGCGCGAACGCTTTCTTCCGGCCATCGACCTGATCAAACAACATACCCGCGTTATTCATCTCGATGGCAAAACAGATCACCGTATTGCCCTGCTCGAACAGCACGATACCTACTACACACCGATTACCGAGAACACCGAGAATGAACTGGCAACCCGCATGGCCTCACTGGCCCCAGGCCATATCACCAAAAACAGTGTCATCACTGTGCTGAAACGACCTGTGCAGACGCGCATGCTGGCAGATGAAATTGCCTGGTTCGATTTCACCGCCCTGTGTGATGCGCCGCGTGCAGCACCGGATTACATCCAACTGGCACAGGACTACCACACTATCGTGTTATCCAATGTTCCGGTCATGGATGAGAACCTGGACGACAAGGCACGCCGGTTTATTTACCTGATTGACGAACTCTACGACAGACGCGTGAAATTGATCGTCAGCGCTGACGCATCACCCGAAAAATTGTACACTGGCAATATGCTTGAATTTGCCTTCAATCGAACCAGTAGCCGTTTGATTGAAATGCGTTCAGCTGAATACCTTGAGAAACCACACAGGAATGGCAATGAGTCCTGATTTACCGGAACAGGTACAACACGCGGTTGAATCGATTTGTACCCTGGGATGTAACCGTGTCAATGAAATCATCGAAGACGTGGATCAGGGTATAGCAGTGAAGGAATTGAACGGACTCAGCAAGGATGAAATCAGGACTGTAAAGCAGGAGCTGCAGAAAATCATGGCGGTTTACACTGACTAATAACGTCGACACTGTCGAAACAGCTTACAGTCTGCGTTTTTCTATTTTAGTAATTACTTTAATTAATGCCTTTATCTTGTTGTTTATTAATAGATAAGCTCGTTGACGGCATAGATTTTGCTGCGTTATAGATAGTGACTAATTGAGACTAAACACATGAAAACCCTGATCTCCGCCAGTCTGCTTTTTACCGTCAGCTTTGCTATAGGCTGGGTAGCCGCGCCCCTGTTTGAAGTCGAAGCAAAACAGGTTTCAACGCCCGTTCCTGAGCAAAAGCCCATCAAGCATTACAAGAATCGTTACGGTGAGGACATCAGGCAGCTTGTCTGATTTGCCGGCATAGTTCTCCCTCTTTACTTGTTACTGGCTAATCGTTGCTGGAATCTGCCGCCGGCAATTCCAGTTCCGCACACAGACCACCCTCTTCACAATTGTCCAGCTTGAGATCACCGTTATAAAGCTTGGATAAATCAAGCACGATACCTAAACCAAGCCCACTGCCAGGCACGGTTTCATCCAGTCGTTGACCACGTTTCAACACGCTGTGCATCTTGTCGCCGGGTATACCGGGGCCGTCATCCTGAATGCGAATGTATATGCGGCTACCTTTTTTGTCGCCCTGCACGATGACCTGGTTATTTGCCCACTTACAGGCGTTGTCCATAAGGTTGCCAAGCATTTCTTCAAGATCCTGAGCATCACCTTTAAATTGCAGCCCCTTCAAATCCTTGAGCACAATATTCAGGTTCTTGTCCTGGTACATATGCTCCATCAGGTAACCGATATCACGCGATATGGCCAGCACATCGACACTCGCACCAATAATATTGGCGGAACCGGCCGCACGTGCCCGTGACAGGTACCGTTCCACGTAGGCGCCCATGGCCGCTGCTTTTTCGCTGATCAATCGTCCCTGCTCGCTGTTAATTCCATCGGCCTCGTTACGTATCACGGTTAAAGGATTTTTTAACGCATGGGCAAGATCGCCCACCTGGGTACGCGCACGTTCCAGCAAACCTTCGCTATGATCCAGCAGGAAATTTAATTCATGCACGACAGGTTGAACTTCCGAAGGAAAACTTTCCGGCAAACGCGTTTCCTTGCCGGAACTGATATTACTCAGGGTTTCTTTCAGAAGACGCAGTGGCTTCAGGCCAACCTTGATTTGTAAATAGATCGCGATTAACAGACCGATACCGAGCAGAATCAGGGTCATACCCAGGTTTGACGTGAAATTCTCAACGTCACGTTCGATACCGTACACTGAACCCGCAATCGAAAAGGTATACACACCCTCGAAACCCGGCAAGGCGATGTTGGTCGCAATCGCCCTGAGCTTTTCGTTACCCGGACCGCGTATTTTCAGCACGTGCGAACCCGGTTGATCGGCATCAAGTTTGATTTTCAAGGCATCGGACATCAATGAATCGGAACGCGCCAGCGCAACACCATCCTTGTCTACCTGCCAGTACCAGCCGGAATGTGGCTCATTGAATCGAAGATCGGCAGGAACCCAGGTCAGATAGAACTCACCTTTTTCATTCAGCCTGGCTGCGGCAATATTCTCTTCGAGGTGGTCAAACAGAAAAGCATCAAAATGCTCTTCGACATGACTCTGGAAAAACAGGGTTAGCAGGACGGCAACAGCAACCAGTGTAATCGTGACCCAGATTGCCGAGGTCACAATCAGTCTGAAGGTAAGCGAGTTGCTGATCATTCAGTTTCTACCAGCTGATAACCCAGACCCCTGTGTGTCTTGATCAGGCTGTTACCGAGTTTTTTGCGCAGGCGGTTGACCAATACTTCAATGACATTGGAGTCACGATCAAAATCCTGTTCGTAGATATGTTCGGTGAGCTCAGTTTTTGATATGACTTCACCTTTATGGTGCATCAGGTATGACAGCATGCCGAGTTCAAGCGCAGTAAGTTCTACGCTCTCATCATTCAAAGTTACCCTGTTTGCAGTTGTGTCGAGTTTCACGGGTCCGCAACTCAGTACCGGTGTGCTATGTCCCGTTGCACGTCGAATCAGGGCCTCGATGCGTGCAATAACTTCTTCAACTTCGAATGGCTTCGCCAGGTAATCATCGGCGCCTGCACGCAAACCGTTGACTTTCTCACGCCAGGTATCGCGAGCGGTCAGGATCATTACAGGCATGCTTCTGTCATTCGCGCGCCACTCCTGCAACACCTTGATACCGTCCATCTTGGGCAAGCCCAGGTCCAGTATCGCGGCGTCAAAGGATTCATTATTGCCGAGGTACAGGCCTTCTTCACCATCATGCACAACTTCAACCACATAACCGGCAGTTTTCAGCGAGGCCTCGATTTGACGAGCGACCTGCAGATCATCTTCAACGACGAGAATTTTCATACTGAGCCCTCCACTATACGGCGGTTGCCAGCATGGTGAAAACGGCGATATTTGATGATTTTTAACGAATCAGACATTTATAAAAATACACTTAAGGCAGGCCCGGGCTGACCCAAGCCTGAAAGAATGATAGAATCTGTAACCTAATGATTAATAGAGAGATTTTGCTCTCACCCTCCTTAACTGAACCTTAAATTGGTGCTAAGCGTAGCTTAAGGTTTGTCGGCGTATCATACACTCGTTTGTTGTTAACAGCATCTGATCATTCAGACAGCAGCAGTTACAAGAAATAAATTCATAGCGCTGGGACAGCCTCATAACCTGTCCCATAGAAACGGGATATCGGTAAACCTCAATAACCGGTATCCCGTTTTTATTTCCGCGTGCTAAAACCCAACACTTCACTATTACTTCCAACGCTTCATTTCAATTATTTTGGACATTTGTTCAATGAAAAATTGATAAATGTCAGGCACCTTGCGGATAAATATTTTTATAGTTAAGCATCCTGGAGAAGGACATGACATGCGACATAACTACTCTAAAGCAAATCCTGAAATTCTTTTAATATCATTTTTCCTCCTGATTCTCCTGGCGGTTTTACTCATACCGTCCAAAACAGAGGCGATACCGGTATTCGCACGCAAGTACAACATGAGCTGCGTGACCTGTCATTCGGCCTTCCCAAGACTCAATGAATTCGGTGAACAGTTTGCGAGTGATAATCTGCGCCTGCCCAACTGGAAAGACAGTACCATTTCGGGTGGAGATGATATGCTCGCGCTTCCTGACAGCGCCCCACTGGCACTGCGTGCGCAGGCCTATGTTCAGGCTCGAGAAGCCAATGCAGTCGATGTAGAAACCGGTGAGATCACATCAGCAGATACTGATTTTCAAACACCTTATCAATTCAAACTGCTGTCCAGTGCGCCCTTATCCGACCACATCAGCTATTACATCTATGCAATCCTGGCTGAAAAAGGAGAAAACAGCACCATCCTGGTAGAAGATGCCTGGTTCTCACATGATGACCTGTTTGGTACAGAAGTTGGTATGCTGCTGGGCCAGTTCCAGGTCGCTGACCTGATGTTTCCGCGAGAAGTCAGGCTAACATTTCAGGACTATATGGTTTATCGCATGGCCGGCCTGACCTATGATCGTGGCGTTCTTTTTGAATACGAAGCCGGCCCTGCCGATCTTGCACTCGGTCTGGTTAATGGCAATGGCATTGAAGAAAACGTGACTATCAACAGTCCCGGCTATAAGCGCTCTGACCACCTGTTCGATAATGACAACGGCAAAGCGACGTTTGGTCGTATCGGAGGTGATATCGCGAGTGTCAACGTTGGCCTGTTTGGCTATTTTGGTTCGCAGAAAAATGCGACTGGCCCGGCAGGTATTGATAGCGGGGACCGTGATACCGACAAGATTTCTTATGGTATTGACCTGTCTGGCAAGTTTGGCGCTAAAACCTACTGGTTTGCACAGCTGTTACAAAATCAGTGGGATGATTTCATTAATGTTGATACCAAATATCGCTGGTTTGGCAGCTTTATCGGTGTTGACTACATCCACAGTGACCGCTGGGCATATTCACTGTTGTACAACTATACCGATGCCAATGATTTAAAAAATACCGATACGGTGTATGAAGGTATTGATATGAATACGATCACTGTGACGGCCGCGTATTACTTCATGCGCAATGTCAAAGGTGTAATGGAAGTCAACCTCGACCTACTCGATCCTGTCGAGAAAACCGGTACTTACTGGACCGGCCATCTGACAGGAGAAAATTATGTCCTGCTGGGTTTTGATGCTGCCTACTAGAGCAACTTTACATGGCTGGTAAACGAAGCGGAACGCAATGGCAATAACAGTCGAATTTCTGGGTGCAACCGCTGAAGTCACCGGCTCCTGCCACCTGGTAACTGCAGGCGATAAGAAAATACTACTCGACTGCGGGCTGATCCAGGGGCGCAGTGATGATGAGCGACGTAACCGGGATGCCTTCCCTTTTGATCCACGTACCATTGATGCTGTCGTATTAAGCCACGCACATATCGACCATTCTGGCCGCCTGCCGATGCTTGTCAAAGCCGGTTTTAATGGCTTCATCTATACCCATCGTGCCTGCCGCGATCTTTGCCGCATCATGTTGAAGGACTCCGCATTTCTATATGAAAAGGATGTCGAGTGGGAAAATAAAAAACGTGCTCGCAAGGGCCTGAAGCTGGTCGATGCCCTGTATACCGTTGATGACGCAAAACTGGCGATGTCACATTTCAAAGGCCTCGTTTACCAGCAGAAAAAACGCATACTGCCAAATGTAACCATACGTCTGAACGATGCCGGACACATACTCGGTTCTTCGATAGTTGAACTATGGCTCGAAGATGAAGGCGTACAGAAAAAACTGGTTTTCAGTGGTGACCTCGGACGTTCAGGCATGCCGATCCTGGAAGATCCAACGGATATTCATGATGCAGACCTGGTGGTCATGGAAAGTACTTATGGTGATCGCTTACATCGTTCCTGGCAGGAAACGCAGGATGAAATTTCTGAAGTACTCTCTACAGCCACCAACGGTAGCGGCAATATCCTGATACCCGCATTTGCCGTTGGACGTACCCAGGAAATTCTTTATCTTTTTGCGAAATACTATTCGGAATGGAGCCTTGACCGCTGGCAGATTTTTCTCGACAGCCCGCTGGCCATCGAAGCCACCCGGATATTCATGCAACACAGTGACCTGTTTGATGATGACATGCTTGCGCTGTGGCAACAGAACAAACATCAGTCGATTCTCCCCAATCTGCATATATCAAGAACGACGAACCAGTCCATCGCGTTGAACCGCATTCACTCGGGCGCGATTATCATTGCCGGCAGTGGCATGTGTACCGGGGGTCGCATCAAGCAGCACCTTAAACACAATGTCTGGCGCAGTGATTGCCATGTGATTATTTCCGGTTTCCAGGCACAGGGCACATTAGGCCGTTCACTGGTTGATGGTGCCAGCAATATAAAACTGTGGGGTGAGACTGTGCGGGTCGCAGCAAGTATCCACACTATTGGCGGCCTGTCAGCACATGCCGATCAGGCTGGCTTGATCAACTGGTATAAACAGTTCGATCACTCGCCGCCGCTGGTGCTTGTTCACGGCGAACAGGAAGCCCAGGTATGCCTGCAAGAGCGGCTACAGACAGAAACCAATGCGAATGTATCCATCGCAACATATGGACAAAAACTTGATCTGAATGCATTCTAGGTGGATGCATGGCTTTCGTTTTACTTGATTAATATCAACATGCGATGAAAGCGCATGTTATTTAATGTGAAAACAGCGTTTAACAGGAGGTGTACTAATGAAACAAACTTGGCTGGTTGTTGCTGATAACAGCAGGGCTCGTATCTTCTCTACAGATTCTTTCACAGGGCCTATCGAAGAAATCGAAAGCATCGTCCACACAGAGGCACGATTACACGAACACAACATCACCAGTGACCTGCCGGGACGCGGCAGTGGTAAAGGCGCCGGACGCCACGCCTATCAGGACGAGACTGATGTCAAGGATCAGGAAAACATCAACTTCGCGAAGCAGATCGCCAACGAGCTGGATAGCGCGCGTAAAGACAACAAGTTCAAACAACTGATCCTGATCGCCTCACCCGGCTTCCTCGGTAACTTGCGAAACCAGATGAACTCGCAAACCCAGAAAATGGCCTGTTATGAACTGGCTAAAAACCTTTCGCAGCTAAGCGCAGCAGAAATTCGTAGCCACTTGCCTGAGCGTTTGCCAAGCAACTAAACCGGCTACAGCTTATGCAATCTGGCCAGGCAGCTCTACAGCTGCCTGGCAGTCTTCATCATCACGAAGCGCCTGAACGACTGCCAGTGCACTCATATTAACAAGACTGCGCACAGTCACAGACTGGGTTACCACGTGTGCTGATTTATCCATCCCCATGAGAATCGGGCCAACCATCGTTCCTCCACCCAGTATCTTCAGCAGATTTACCGAAATATTCGAGGCATCACCATTCGGCATCACAAGCAGGTTGGCCGCCCCTGTCAGTTTGGAATTCGGGTAGAGACGGTTTCTGATATTTTCGATCAACGCGGCGTCCGAATGCATTTCGCCATCCACTTCAAGATCCGGCCGTGTCTTATGCAGAATTTGCAGGGCATCGCGCATTTTCTGTGCACTGGGCTCCGCTGATGTGCCGAAATTTGAATGTGAAAGCAGTGCAATTTTTGGTTCCATGTTAAAGCGCCTGACTTCCTGAGCAGCAAGCTCGGTCATCTGCACAATTTCCTCAGCGGTCGGTTCCATGGTGACATGTGCGTCACAGATAAACACGGTACGTGTCGGTAGCAGGTGCGCAACCATGGTGGATGCAGACTTGATACCTTCAGCCTTGCCCACCACGTTGAGCACATAAGACAGGCAGCGATCGAAACCGCCAATAACTCCGGATATCATCGCATCTGCCTGGTTCAGCGACACCATCAGTGCCGCAATCAGTGCATTCTGTGTTCTCACATGATATTGCGCGGTACCCGGCGTGATTCCCTTACGCCCCATTTTTGCGTGATAGGCTTTCCAGTGCTCTTCGTAATACGGGTTGTTATGCGGATCAATAATATCGATGTTTTGTTCCGGCACAAGACGCAGACCCAGTCGCCTGATGCGTCGCATGATGGTTTCCGGTTCGCCGATTAATACCGGGTGCGCAAGGTCTTCATCAACCACCTGTTGTGCTGCCTGTAATACGCGAATCTGTTCACCTTCGGCGTAAACCAGTTTCTTGTTGCATGAATGTGCGCTATCGAATATCGGACGCATGAAGAAACCGGAGTGATAGACAAAATCACGCAGTTTTTGGCGGTACGCGCGCATGTCATTGATCGGTCGCGTTGCCACCCCGCTGTCCATCGCTGCCTGCGCCACGGCTGATGAAAGCTCGACAATCAGACGTGGATCAAACGGTTTAGGAATCAGGTAATCCGCACCGGCCTTGAGATTGTTTTTACCGTAAGCATCTGAAATCAAATCAGACGTTTCTTCCAGCTCCAGGCTTGCCAGGGCTTTGACACAGGCCAGCTTCATTTCTTCATTGATCGTGGTTGCACCAACATCAAGCGCGCCACGGAAGATGAACGGGAAACACAGAACGTTATTTACCTGGTTCGGGTAATCTGAACGCCCGGTAAAGACAACCGCATCGTCACGCACTTCCCTGACCTCTTCCGGCAGGATTTCAGGTACAGGGTTAGCCAGTGCCAGCACCAGTGGTTTTTCAGCCATGGCTTTAACCATGTCCTGGGTCAGGATGCCGGGGCCGGACAATCCGAGGAATATATCTGCACCTTCAATGGCATCGCCCAGTGTGCGTGCCTCTGTTTCAACGGCATAGGCACCCTTCCACTTGTCCAGTCGCTCTCGGCCCTTGTGGATAACGCCCGAACGGTCTGTAACGAGAATATTGTCCCGGGATAAACCCGCACTCACCAGCTGGTTCAAGCAGGCCAGCGCAGCTGCGCCAGCACCCGAGGCAACCAGCCTGACATCCTCTAACTTTTTACCCACCATCTTGAGGCCATTGAGCACTGCTGCAGCAACAATAATCGCCGTTCCATGCTGATCATCATGAAACACAGGAATATTCATGCGCTCGCATAACTGATGCTCGATATCAAAACACTCCGGCGCCTTAATGTCTTCCAGGTTAATGCCACCGAATGTCGGCTCAAGGCTGGCAACAGCTTCAACAAACTTGTCGACATCTGGCTGGTTGATTTCGATATCGAACACATCAATACCGGAGAATTTTTTGAACAGTACCGCCTTCCCTTCCATGACCGGTTTGGATGCAAGTGCACCAATATTTCCCAGCCCAAGCACGGCACTGCCATTAGAAATCACACCAACCAGGTTGGAACGTGCTGTGTAGTCAGCGGCAGAATTCGGATCTTCAGTAATTGCAGTACAGGCAGCAGCCACGCCGGGTGAATACGCGAGTGCAAGGTCATTCTGTGTTGAAAGTGGTTTGGTCGGCCTGATCTCGAGTTTTCCGGGTTTCGGAAACTTGTGGTAATCAAGTGCTGCTTCGTCCTGTTCAGACATATTTACTTCTCATTCAATCATTAAAGGCTAGTGCTGAAATTTCATTTCAGGGTATCGTTCACGGATTACTTATACAGCATCGGCCACCGTCTCCAGTGCAAGCTTGTGTTCGCGTTCCTCCTGCTGCAATTGCCACAGGTGTGCATATAAGCCTTGCTCTTTCAGCAACTGCTGGTGTGTTCCGCACTCAACGATCTTACCCTTGTCCATTACAAGAATGCTGTCAGCATCGATAATCGTCGACAGTCGATGCGCAATGACCAGCGTCGTGTGTTGCATGGCAACTTCTTTCAGCGAGGACAGAATGGACTGTTCCGAGCGTGAATCCAGAGAAGACGTGGCTTCATCAAACACCAGGATGCGTGGATTTTTCAGGATGACGCGAGCAATCGCGATGCGCTGTTTTTCACCACCGGATAATTTTAATCCGCGTTCACCGACAATTGTATCGTATCCATCCGGCAAGCTCTCGATAAATCCATGAATATTGGCAACTCGAGCTGCATTTTGCACATCCTCCAGGCTGGCTTCCTGGTTGGCATAATGGATATTGTGGAAGATCGACTGGTTAAACAATACCGTATCCTGCGGCACGATACCGATATTTTCGCGCAGGCTGGCCTGGGTCACGTCGCTGATGTCCTGACCATCGACCAGGATGCGACCCTGGTCTGGCTCGTAGAAACGGAACAGTAATCTTGATAATGTCGATTTACCGGCACCTGATGGTCCCACCACGGCAACTTTCTGTCCGGGTAAAATCTCGAAACTGACATCGTTGAGTATCTGGCGTTCTTCAGTATATGAGAATGAAACATTTTCGATCTGAACATGTGCCTGATCGACCTGCAGCTGAGCGGCATTTTCCTTATCGACAATTTCCTGCCTGGTATCGAGCAGGCGCATCATCATATCCATGTCGGCCAGTGAATACTTGAGTGCCCGATAGATAATGCCGAGGAAGTTCAGCGGCAGGAACAATTGCAGCATCATGGTGTTAACCAGCACGAGATCACCGAGTGACATGGTACCGCTGACGACACCCTGTGCTGCAAAGATCATCATGAAGGTTACCCCGACAGCGATAACGGCGCCCTGCCCAAAGTTCAGTATTGACATCGAATTCTGGCTTTTGACAGCGGACTGTTCCCAGCCTTTCAACGTATCGTCATAGCGCGCCAGTTCATAGTCTTCATTGTTGAAGTACTTCACCGTTTCATAATTCAACATACCATCCACGGCATAGGTATTTGCTTCGGACTCCTGTGCATTCATCTTGTGCCTGAAATGCATGCGCCACTCGGTAACAGACAAAGTGAATGCAATGTAAACCGCGACAGTTATGAATGTAACCAGTGCAAAGCGAACTTCGTATTTCCCCAGCAGGATAACGGCGACGAGCATGAACTCGGCAGCCGTCGGAATAATATTGAATACCAGGTAATTCAGGATTGAACTCAGGCTGTTTGTACCACGCTCAAGGTCACGCGTGATACCACCGGTTTTACGGTCGAGATGATAGCCTAATGATAGTGAGTACAGATGAGACAACACGCGCTGCGATATTCTGCGCATCGCGTGATAGCGTACACGTGCAAACACGGCATCCCTGAGTTCATTAAACAGGCTGCTGGCGAGCCTTAAAGCACCATATGCAAGTAACAGCGTGATCGGCAGCACCAGAACATCTTTTGTCGTATCCAGACTATCGACGATTTCCTTGAGAACCAGTGGCATGCCCACGATAGCCAGCTTGGATAACACCAGGCTGAGTAAGGCGATTAATACCCTGCCGCGAAACTCCCATACGAACGGGAACAGCCTTTTGAGATTTTCAATATCCTTTCTGTCAGAATGCGGCTTGCTGGTTGGGAGATGTATCATAATATATATGCAATAAAGACAACTACTTGTAGACTACAGGTCAGACAGCTGTCATACCCAGAATAAAGCATATGATTATATCGAAATTAGATAACACGGTTTCAGCATTCTCACGATATTGCCTGCTGCCAGCGGCATGTATGCTGTTACTGGCTGCCTGTGACGACGCAAGCAAGAGTGATGACAACACAGCCACAACAAGCAGGAAGCCGGTTCATGTGGTTGAAATCACCCGCGTGGGCTATCAAACGGTGCAGAGCCAGCTGGCTGCTTCGGGTACGATCGAGGCCGGCACCAAGGTGCGCCTGTATAACGAAATCAGCGGCAAGATTACTTACCTGCCGAATCATGAAGGCGATGCGGTATCCCAACATACCATCGTCATCGGCCTAGATGACACTATCATCGAAGCAGAACTGGCCAAGGCCACGGCGACGCGTGAACAGGCAAAAATTGATTACGATCGACTGGAAAAACTCAAGCAGCAACTTGCTTCCGCTGATGAAGTTGCTCGTGCTGAAACAGCTTACGATATTGCGCTTGCCGATGAAAAACTACAACAGATAAAACTGGATAAAACCACGATCAAGGCACCATTCGATGGTGTTATAACGGAACGTCATTATGAGCCTGGTGATGTGGTTCCAATGCACAGTCATATCCTGACCATGATTGATCCCGAATCACTGCATGTCACAATTCAGCTTTCGGAAAAATGGATTCCGCTCATTCAACTGGGTGACAAAGTCGAGGTACAGGTTGATGCTCTCGCAGGCTCGGTTCATCCGGGAGAGATTTCACGCATTTATCCGACGATTAACCCAAACACACGTAAAGGCACGATTGAGGTTGAGTTCCTGCCCGCTCCATACGGCGCCAGTGCAGGTCAGCTGGCACGCGTCCAGCTCAAAACACATCCTGCGAAAAAACTGGTCATACCTGCCCACGCGCTTCATCACGACGCCAGCGGCGCCTACGTTTATACCGTTGATGAAAACAACAAGTCACACAAAGTGTATGTGAAGAAAGGTGCTCAATTTGGCAATCTGCTTGAAGTTCTCAGTGGTCTTGGCGAGAACGACCAGGTCGTAGTAAAAGGATTCAATGGCCTGCGTAACGGAAAGCAGGTCAAGATTCACACGCAACTCACAGAGGACAACGCTAAAACATCATGAAACAGCGTTTTCGCTCGGGCGGCCTCGCAGCCTGGTCAATCGAGCATCCGGTTGGCATTACCATGCTGGCGCTTGCAGTAGTTGTACTTGGTTTCTTCGCGTTACAACGTCTCAGCATCGATCTGCTGCCACATATCATCTATCCTGACATTCGTGTACGCGTGCTTGAGCCCGGTGTGCCTGCGAAAATTATGGAAGACCGTATTACCCGGCAGCTCGAAGAGCAACTGGCGATTACCGAAGGTGCTATCCAGGTCCAGTCGAAATCGACGGAAGGTCGCAGCAATGTTGACCTGAGCTTTCCTTACGGTACCGATATTGATGTTGCCTTGCGCGATGCCAGTACCCGCCTGGATCGCGCCAAACGTTTTCTTCCCGATACCATTGAACCGCCTATTATCTATAAACGCGATCCGTCGCAAATAGCGATCATGGATCTTATATTAAGTTCGAACGAACGCGATCCCGTTGAATTGCGCAGCTGGGCCGATTTCACCTTTTCACGCTGGTTCCTGAATCTCCCCGGGGTAGCAGCCATCGAGGTCGGTGGCGGACTGGAGCGCGAAATACAGATTATTGTCGACCAGGAAAAACTCGCCAGCATTGGTCTTTCCCTGTCTGATCTTTCTGACCTCGTGCAACGCAGTAATGAGGATGCCGCCGGTGGTCGCCTGATGAGTGCTATGCGGGAAATCAGTACGCGTACACGTGGACGTTTCAGCTCGGTAGAAGAATTACGCAAGCTGCCATTATGGAGTGCTGATTCAGGCCGCATCGATAATGTACTGTTACTCGAAGATGTAGCCACGGTAATCGATTCACATGAAGACGAGCGGATTCGTATCCGTCTGAATAATACACCGGGCGTAAAAATATCTGTTCAAAAACAGCCACAGGCGAATACTGTCACCGTGGTTGACGAGGTGCGTCATCGCATCAACACCCTGAAACAACAGGGGCTGATACCACCGGATATAGAACTCACCACGGTCGACGACCAATCGGTTTATGTCCGGCATGCGCTGAGGAATGCCAGCCTTGCCGCATTCAGCGGTGCCATCCTCGCGATGATTGTAATCTACCTTTTCCTCGGTAATATTCTGAGAACCCTGATCATCGGCACAGCCATACCTATTGGCATCCTGGTGACTTTCATCATCATGGAAGTCAACGGGCTGACCTTGAATATCATGACCCTGGGCGGCCTCGCACTCGGTATGGGCCTGTTGATCGACAGTACCATCGTGATGCTGGAAAACATTACGCGACATCAACATGATTCGGGTTCAGTCGCTGAAAACGCCGTAACAGCCGCTGCCGAAGTGAACAGCCCGATTGTCGCTTCCACCGGCACCAACCTGGCAGCAATATTACCTTTTCTGTTTATTGGCGGACTCACTGGCCTGTTGTTCGAAGAACTTATCATCACGATTACCTCGGCCATGCTCGCAGCCCTGGTCGTTGCACTCACACTGGTACCTGCGCTGGGGTCACGCGTACGCGATGAGGAGAATGAAAACCGGTTATTCATCCGCATGATCAATGCCCTGAAGCGGGTGTATTACAGGGCTGTCCAATCAGTACTGAAACACCCCGTAGCCGTGATTGCCAGCTTTGCATTAACACTGGCGCTGGCTTATTTCGCCATCGCCGATAGCCGCCCTATTTTCCTGCCGAGCATGGATGAAGGCATTATCACGCTTTCTATCAGTGGTGACCGCGGAATCAGCCTGGATGAAATGGATGCGACCGTCGAAAAGGTCGAAGACCTGCTGCTTGCTCAACCCGAGGTCAATACGATCTTCACCACAATTGGCGGTTTTGTTTTCGGTCGATCCGAATTCCAGAACAGCAACCGGAGTTCGATGAAAATCCAGCTTGTCCCCGTTAACCAGCGAGACATGAACAGTAATGAATGGATCAAGCTGGCACAGAAAAAAATCAAGGCACTCAACCTGACCGGTTACAAGGTCCGGATGTACGTGCGTGGCGTGCGTGGTGTGCAAATGAGTAGTGGCGATGACGATATCAGCCTGCGCATACAGGGACAGGATATCGACGTATTAACAGAGCTTGGCGATACCGTGGTCGACAAGCTGCAGGGCCTGGATGGCATACGCAACCTCAAGCACACCTATGAGAACACTAACGAAGAACTCAATGTAGAAATCAAGCGTCAACGCGCCGCAGACCTGGGCATTCATGTTGACAGTATTGGCGAAGCACTGCGCATTGCGCTCGAAGGCAGCGTCATCTCGGATTATATCGAAGGCGATCGACAGTTCGATATTCGTGTGCGCTTACCACGCGCCTACAGCGAAACACCTGAAATCCTGTCGAACCTGCTGGTTGGCCAGCACCAGGGGCGACCTGTGCGCCTGTACGAAGTTGCTTCTATCAGCCGCGGCCCCGCACCATCCGCGATCAAACGCGATCAACAGCAACGTATTGTGGAAATTACGGCATCACTCGATGATGAAACCACGCTTGAGGCCACCCTGGATGAAATCTATCATCGCCTGCAAGACATAGAACTGCCTGTCGGTTACTCGCTATACGATGGTGGCGCAGGTAAAACGCTGGCCCAGGGACAACAAACCGGCCTGATATTACTGGGACTGGCGGTATTTCTTGTCTTTGTCGTTATGGCAGTCCAGTACGAGTCCTGGCTCAATCCGTTCGTTATCCTGATCAGCATTCCTTTCACCACGGTAGGCGTCGGACTTGGCATCTGGTTATATGACATGCCGCTATCCATGCCGGTCTGGCTTGGCCTGATCATGCTGGCCGGAATCGTGGTTAACAATGCCATCGTTCTGGTGGAGCAAATCGAACTGGAACGTACGCGACAGGCTGACATCAGTGAAGCCATCAGTAAAGCCGCAAGTCTGCGCTTGCGCCCGATCCTGATGACGACCCTGACCACAGTGCTGGGTATGACACCCCTTGCACTCGGTCTCGGCGAAGGCTCGGAAATGTTGCAGCCCCTGGCCTTCGTGATTGTATGGGGGCTGAGCTTCTCGATGCTGGTGAGCCTGGTACTGGTGCCTGTGATCTATAAGTTACTTCATCACAAAACCGCGGCTAACACAGTCTGATCAGAATTCATGGACGTAGCCAAAATCCATAGAAAAATCAAAAGTACTATAAGTGTACTGACCTTCATCTATGGATGCACTGCCACCTACTGCTCTGACCATCAAATTCTTCCAGCGGTAGTCCGCAAGTACTGAGATACCAAGCCCGATTCCACTCATATCAAACGTATGTTTTTCCCCTGTAGTCTCTGTAAATATGATGTCACCCTCTGCGCTCGCATAACCCACTCCAACGCCTATGCCAATCTTGAATGAATGGCCATTATTTGCAGACGTCACCTTTTCACCGAAATTGTAAAAAATTGCCGGCGTCACATAAACGTGTCTGCCCTTGACTGATGTGCCAAGATCAACAAGTTCACTTCCTCCAACAGCCTGCTGATTAAGCTGGAATGATCCAAAACCATATTCAACATATGTGCCCGCATTAGTGTCGCCGAAATATTTATAGGGACTGGCCAAAATAAGAAATGGTGAATAAGAGATATCTTCGCTCAGCGTTCCTTTTAATTCCATGGTCTGCTCATCTTCGACATCAAAATCCATTGAATGGGCTCTGATACCGATAATAAATCGATAGCCCGATAGAATACCTTTGACATCCTCAATATCTGCACAAACATGCGTTACAGGAAATGTACACAAGAAGACGATTACGATGATTTTGCACCATATCATGCGCGTATCATGCAGATAAATCAGTTACCTGGGGTTGACCTGCATCAAAACTGCAAAACTGACTGAATGTTTTATACGCAGTCTACTCCGCATCATGACGCTCGATACTTAAATCCTGTCCTATACTCAATTAATTCGTAATAAGAGCAATATTTGCAGGATAAAAACAATGAAGTTCAATTATGCAATCGCGAGCGGATTGCTTGCATTATCCAGTTCAGCTGCAACCGCTGACGTTTTATCTTTTACTATTGGTGGCGGTGTATGGAACGAGGAACCAACGGGTGGTATTTTTAAAGTAGGTGACCCGGCCGAGGTTAACGTCAAAGATCAGTTCTTCTGGAAGGAAGAATCGCAGGGCTATCTGTTTGCAACACTGGAACACCCGGTACCCATTCTTCCCAACGTTCGCCTGAGTTATACAACACTGGACCACGCGGGCAGTGGTAATGCCAATTTTATATTCGATGGTGATGTCTATACCGGCACAGTGAGCAATGATTTCAAGATTGCCCAAACTGACCTGCTTTTGTATTACGAAGTACTCGATAATGTCGTCAGTCTTGACCTGGGCCTGAGCGCGCGTGTCATGGATATTGATTACGCGATCAATGACTCATCCAATACAATTGATAGCGTGAGCGCGACCATTCCAATGCTATACGGCCTGATTGGTGGTTCCCCCATACCTGGCATGCTGATCAGCGCTGAAGGTTACTACATGAGCTATGACGGCAGCACCGTGTCTGATTTTAATGCCAAGATCGCTTATACCACGAATTATTTCGTTGGATTCGAAGGCGGCTATCGGTCACAGACCATTGAACTCGACGATGTCGACAGCACCAATGCGAACCTTGACTTCAAGGGCCCATTCATCGGCGCATATCTGAAGTTTTGATCTATTTAAGTGATTAGTGAACACTCTGCTTGTTCACTAATCACTTACAACTTACAACTCTTCACTGATTATCCTTGTTATATTTGAGTGCCTGCCACACCGTGCTGACATCAACGTGCTCATGACGGGTTAACAAGGTAATCGCAATTTCTTCAATCGCAGCATACAGGCAAAAGATCGCAGCGACCCTGAAGGGCCAGTCAAGTAAACCTGAGAACAGTAAAATATAACTGATTACTGTCACCACAACGGCAACTTTTACACTCCAGGTATGATAGCTGGTGAATTTGCGAAATTTGATCAAGCCTGCCAGGGCCGGCATGGTGAAGCTCAGTACGATAATTGTGAAGTAAACGATCTCGCGCTGAAGAATGTCAGGCCATAAAATCCAGGCACAGATAGCCATCGTCGAGTAAATAACAAAATCACCCCAGCTATCGAGATGCGACCCCATTTCTGTAATCTGGTTAAGAGCCCTGGCGAGGAAGCCATCTAGCACATCTGTAAATTCTGCAAACACCAATGCCCCGATAAACCACAGAGGCTGTTGCGTCAGCGCGAAATAAAATAACACCGGCGCCATCAATATCCTTATAAAACTGACCGCGTTGGGAAGATTATAAATATCGCTTTTAGCAGTACTCATATAGCTATTTACCTGTAAAAACTCTAATAGGGTCTTTTACGTATACCCCATTTATACAGTATATGAGATAACAGCAGCTCGATAATGATAAAGATCAAAACCATTACGGATACTGCCTGCAGGTCAAGACCAAACACAGACATCATCATCAAGCCTGGCAGCAGGGACTCCGGAACCTGGTCCAGGATAAAAGCCATACTGCTTGGTTCCATGGCCAGCCGCCGTTTCAGAAAACTGGAAAACAGGTCCCCCAGCACCGCATATACAGCGATCCAGAAGCCTGTTTCAAGACTATATCCGAGCAGCCAGGCAGCTACCGGTGTTATCGTGACGGCCGACAAAATACCGCGCCAGGTTTTTGAAGATCCTAAAATATCGCGACCATCGGGCAACTTTTGACCGAAGTCAACAGCTGTATTAAATCTGTCTTTTAGCACTACCCGGATTAAAATGGGCATGCCATTTGCGATTATAATTAACAGTAGTAAATGGAATAATCCGGGTATCACAGTATTATCCACTGAGTTGAAATATAAACTATATATCGATTGTGATTAGAATAAAACAGAATGATTCAACAAGCACATGTCTGATACGCGCTTAAAAGTACTTACCTATAATATCCACAAGGGATTCAGTACGAGTAATCTGCGCTTTATCCTGCATGACATAAAAGAATCATTACAAACCATCGATGCCGATATCGTTTTTCTGCAGGAAATCCATGGCGAGCGCCAGATAACCAATAACCGCTTTGATGACTGGCCCAATAACCGCCAGTTTGAATTTCTTGCCGACCAGGTCTGGCATCATCATGCCTATGCAAAAAATGCCATTTATAAGTCAGGCCATCACGGTAATGCCATTCTGAGCAAGTACCCGTTCATCGAATGGGAAAACATCGATGTCTCGATCATGCGCACAGCCAGTCGCAGCCTGTTACATGGCACGATAAAGATTCCCGCAAGCGGCCAGCGTGTACATATAATCTGTGTCCACCTGGGCTTGTTCGGGCGCGAAAGAAATCAACAACTTTCAACACTGGCAAAACGTATCAATTCGCATGTACCTGTCGATGAACCGCTTATCATTGCGGGCGACTTCAATGACTGGCGGGGGCATGCTGAGCATCATCTGCACGAAGACCTGGGCGTGAATGAAGTATTCAAGCAGACCAAGGGTAATTATGCGCGCACTTTCCCTGCGTGGATGCCCGTATTATCCATGGACCGCATCTATTACCGCGGCCTGGACATCGTCGAGTGCACCCACCTGCTGGGTCAGCCCTGGCGCCGCCTGTCTGACCATACCCCCCTGTTGGCCGAGTTTACACTGGCCATGTAATTTGCTGTTCATGCTAATATTCATCAGCATATTCTTATCAAATCACATTCTACCGTCCCTGGAGGGGCCATATGAAAACACTACAACGTACACTCGCCCTGCTGTTATCCTTATCGATGCTGAGCCTCTCTTTCGGACAGGCACATGCTGCCATTGTCACCAACAATCAGGTCATCGATCAACTCCAGGTGACATCTGACAAACAGACCTTGCTGCAAACCATCAGGCGTGCTGATGTTGAACAGCAGCTACTTGGTATGGGCGTGAGCGTAGAGCATGTAGAGGCCCGTGTGAACATGATGACCCAGGAAGAAATCGCACAGCTCAACCAGCAGATTGAAGATTTACCTGCCGGTGGTGACATTCTGGGCGTGCTTCTCATTATCTTTATTGTTTTTGTGATTACTGATGCGGTTGGTGCCACGGATATCTTCCCGTTCATTAAACCCGTGAATTGATTATCCGGCAGTAGCAATGAATGAAAACCTTTGCACTGTTCGTCAGTACTTTGTTTGTATACAGCTGTGCCTATACGCCACAGAGTGAGCAGGTGCGCAGTGTTGGTATCGAATCACTACCACAAAAAGTTGAGTTAAGCGAAACCCCGTTTTTCCCGCAGACAGCCCATCAATGCGGGCCTGCTGCACTTGCGACTGTTCTGCAGTCGCACGGGGTTGAGGTAACGCCCGAAGACTTATCTAAAGAAATTTACCTCCCGGAACGTGAAGGCAGTCTGCAGATAGAAATTTCAGTCGCCGCAAGACGACATGACATGCTGCCCTACCCGATTGATCCGCACTTGAATGATCTGTTCAGCGAAGTAGCGGCTGGTAATCCAGTACTGGTCATGCAGAATCTCGGTTTTGACTGGGCCCCGCAATGGCACTATGCGGTCGTCATTGGTTATAACCTGCAAAGCCATGAGGTCATCCTGCGCTCCGGCACCAACAGGCGCTGGACCACACCAATTGATGTTTTCGAACGCAGCTGGCAACGCGCCGATCACTGGGGCCTGGCCGTGGTTCCTGCCGGCCAGATACCTGCGACGGCGGTTCCGGAGAAATTTCTGAAAACTGCCTATGCTTTCGAAGAAACAGGCAAGACCATAACCGCCTACGAAGCCTACCAGGCCGCGACACGGCGCTGGCCAGAATCATCAGTCATATGGCTGACATTTGGCAACCTGGCTTACACACACGAAGAGTGGAAACAGTCTGTCGATGCTTTTTACCAGGTTGTTTACCTCGATCCAGGATCAATAAGCGGCTGGAACAACCTCGCCTATGCATTAAAAACCATCGATTGTTCCACGCAGGCAAAATCGGCACTCAAATGTGCCCTGGCCATTAAACCGGATGATGCAAATCTCAAGCAATCCTGGCGTGAACTTTCTGTACTGTCCGAAACCGCGAAGAGCACTGCCTGCCCGGTCATCAACTGCAAACCTGATTAAACCCGAAAAAAAAGGGGTTGATAACAAACTAAATAACATAACGTTTGTTACCAACCCCTGTCACACACCCAGCGTGAAACAGACACTAACCAGACGGTACTAGTCTGTATATTTCGTAATCAATGCCATACTCGGTAGTGCCCACATAGGCACCAAGAAAGCTGTCATACGTCCACTTGATCCTGTCAGGACTGCTCGTCAACGCGGCCACTGAATCTCTCAGTGACGTGTAACAGGCCTCCATTGCCAGTGTTATTGAAACGAAGAACGCATCATGCAATTTAGGTTCATCACCTTTGGGCCATGCTTGTATTACGTACATCACAGTCCTCTATTGCTAACACTGGATGACTGTAATTTAGACTGTGTGGGGCATGTAGACTTGACGAATTACGCCAATCGTTTAACAACTGGAAACGGATGATTTCCGCGAGGGAGCAGCGTTAAAACGCTTAGACAAAGCCGATGAGGCCACGTTTAGATCTGGTTGATAGCCAGTTTCTCAGATATTCGATCTCGTCTGTCTGCTCGATACCATGCAGTGACCTGTCGCCTGCCCTGATTGCGCGGTAGGCGGATTCCAGCGTCTTGTAACGCTCACCGGTGATACCCGCGCGCTTGAGGCCCACGGTGTTGAGACGATAGTGGCGCACCGGTTCACCGCCTGTCATGGAATATGGCAGCACGTCTTTTCTGATGGCGACAAAACCAGCCAGCATCGCATAGGCACCAATACGGCAGAACTGGTGTACAACAACAGCACCACCGAAAACAACATTGTTACCCACCTCAACATGACCACCAATCGCACAGTTGATCGCAACTATCACGTTATCACCGACCTGGCAGTCATGCCCGATATGCGAATTGGCCATGAGGTAGCTATTCGATCCCAGTCGTGTTGTTGTGGCCGGATCAGTTGCGCGATGAATCGTAGCGCTTTCGCGAAACGTATTGTTATCACCAATTTCTACCCATGTTTCCGTGGTGACATCAAAAGAAATACTCTGCGGCAGATCACCAATCACTGCATGGGAATGTACCTTGTTGTCCGCACCCATGCGCACGAAATCATGGATAACAGCGTGTGAGCCGATGACACTGTTTGCACCGATTTCAACATGGTCATGGATAATTGCATAAGGTTGCACGTTTACACCGTCACCGAGTTTTGCTGCGGGTGATACGATGGCAGTCGGGTGTATTAAGGGATTAGGCATGACTGGTCCTTGATGATCGAAACAGGATAATATCATTCTGGCAGTATTAAGGCAGAATCTATATCAAAACAGCCTGAAAAACCCTTAAAAGCCGGTGGAATTTTTGACACTGTTAGCTGTCATAATTTGCTAGAATCTTTCAATATTTAACTGAAGCCGAGGCTAATATGTCTGACGTACAATTTAATAACCAGTTAACTGACCAGATCAATGTTTCACCCGAAGCTGCAAAGCAGTTGCTGGCACTGACTGAAAATGAAGAAGGTGTGAATGGTGTGCGCATTTTCGTCTCAGGCGGTGGCTGTGGAGGTATGAGCTACGGCATGACATTCGTTGATCAACCGAATGAATATGATGCCGTTCTCGAACAGGATGGTATCAACGTATATGTCGATGCCGTGGCACTGGCCTATATCGAAGGCGTTGAAATCGACTACCAGACACAGGGTGCAAACGCGAGTTTCGTTTTCAAGAACGTGTTCGCCAATACTGGCGGCTCCGGTGTCTGCGGTAGTTGTGGTGCAGCGGGCGGTGGCTGCGGCTAATACTGCGGTTAAGGGCCTGAATCGTTAAACGCGGCATACTGCACGAATTGATAAAATCCCCGCACTTGCGGGGATTTTTATTTTTGTGAAAATTATTCTGTGACAATGAATACACCACGCCTGTTACTGATCTCTCAGCCCAACAGTTACCGCATTGCGCCCTACCTTGTCGCAGCACAACAAATGGGGTTGGAAGTACTCATCGGTTCCCGCGGTGAACACTCACTGGCGACTGAAGTTAACCAGGGTTTACACCTGGACCTGGAAGACCATGAGACCGCGCTGGCCGATATACTCGAAGAAGCCAGAAACAGGCCTTTTGCAGGCATCATTGGCAGTGATGACAGTACGGTCGAACTCGCGGCCCATGCAGCGCATAGACTGGATTTACCACACAATCCCCCTGAAGCCGCTCGAATTACGCGCAGAAAGGACCTGGCACGCGCACATTTAATGCTGGCCGGTTGCCCGGTACCGAGCCACTGCCTGATCGACCTGTCTTTACCCCTGCAACAACAGATGGCGGGATTGCCCTGGCCATGCGTGATCAAGCCATTGAATCTATCTGCCAGCCGTGGCGTGATACGCTGTGACAATGCAGATGAATTCATCGCCGCCCGCGATCGAATCCGGCCGATTATTGCTGAATCAGACGACGCATTTGAGCAAAACCATGTGCTCGTTGAGGACTATATTGATGGTTGTGAAGTTGCCTACGAGGGTTACCTGCACAATGGCAGACTGCAGACACTCACGATTTTCGATAAACCCGATCCCATGGAAGGACCGTTTTTTGAAGAAACCATCTACGTTACCCCCTCGCAACTCGATAAGCAGAAGCAGGACCTGGTTAAACAGCGTGTGCAGCAGGCCTGCGATGCCTACGGCTTAACCACGGGGCCGATACATGCTGAGCTGCGTATCAATGACAAGGACGCCTGGATACTGGAGGTCGCGTCGCGCACGATAGGCGGTGACTGCGCCCGCACACTGGACTCGGGCACGGAACGAAGCCTGGAACAGCTTACCGTGTCACTCGCGATTGGCTCACCGATTGCACCGGCAATGCCGCAAGACAGTCGTGGTGTCATGATGATACCCATCAGGCAAGGCGGTTTACTAAAGCGTGTTGAAGGCATCCTGGCAGCGAGTAAGGTGCCTCATATCGAAAAAATCGATATTGCCATCGCGAATGGTCATGAATTGATACCGCTGCCTGAAGGCAACCAGTATCTTGGATTTATTTTCGCCCGGGCTGAGTCGCCCGATGAAGTGACTGAATCGCTCAGAAAAGCGTTTGCAGAACTGAAATTCGTTACCGCGCCGATCTTCAAGCTGTCATCAGCCTGAGTGAATGGCAAACGGATTACTTCTTGCCGCCAGCCTGGAAGCCTGCCGGTGCCTGTCCGTAATCACCTTCGTCAAAGAAAAAGCCAAGCATGTGTTTTTCAATCAACTCGATGTTCTTCGGATCAGCCGTGTTCAGGCCATTTTCATTGATAATCGTCGTGAGGCGGTCCAGCCACTGCTTCCAGCCTTCTTTTGACACGTTCTCGTAAATGCGGATACCCAGCTCACCCGGGTGCGGTGGATTATCCAGGCCCTCTGCTTCGACCTTGAGGACAACACACTGTACCATTCTGCTCATTACTTACCTCTGTTCATACTTCTTGAGTAATATGCCCTCATCACCACAACAACTGGCGCTGCACTTCCTGGCCTGGTGAATTTCTTCGGCGCTGCCGTCGAGATAGACCTCAATGGGGCGATTTTCTGTTGCGCAGTCGCAACCTTTGTCATTATACACGTAAACATTGCTCAAGCCTGCACGCTTCGCCTGCTCTGCTGCAGCAAACAGGCTTTCGTCCGGCGTTGGTGGCACATCGCTTAACATGTACGCGGGGAAGAATTTGGTGATATGCCAGGGGCTGTCTTCGCCAAGATTGTCCCTCACCCAGCATGCGATCTGGTAATGCTCTTCGGCATTGTCATTGCGACCCGGGATTATATTCGTGCGTGTTTCCACGTGCACACCAAGATCGTGTGCGGTTTTTATCGAATGCAGCACTTGCTCCACGGTCGCCGGCCGGCAGATATCCCGGTAAAACTCATCGCGCATGCTCTTTATATCCGAGCACAGCACATCCAGGTGTGGCGCTATGAGTTCCAGGGCTTCGTCGGTAACAAAACTGTTGGATACATATACCGTGTAAAGTCCGGCCTCGTGTGCGAGCTCGCAGACATCCATCACGTATTCCAGCCAGACGGCGGGCTCCGAGTAGGTAAAGGCGATACCGTCGACCCCGAGCTTTTTCGCAGTTTCGATCAATTTCTGCGGCGGAACCCAGGCTTTGGTCGACTCACCTCGAGCAAGTTCATCCAGTGCTTCGGTACCCCAGGATATTTCCAGGTTATGACAGCCGCCGCAACGGAAGCTGCAACCGTAGCTACCAACTGACATGACTTTGGTTCCGGGACGGTAATGCCTGACTGGCTTGTCTTCTATCGCATCAACATCAATGGCGGACAGAATGCCGTAAGACAGGTTATACAGGGTGCCGTTACGATTGACATGTGCCTGGCAGAAGCCACGCTGTCCATGACCGATCTTGCAGCGCCACAGGCACAGATTACAGCGTGTCGTGCCATTATCGAGTTTTTCCTGTAGGCGGGTTTCAACCAGCTGATATTGATCAAGCGTATGCATAAATCGATTTTACTACGGTTACAACCAGTGTGTTTCGATATTCGACACCGTGATGTCACCACCCGAGGCGATGATGATTTGTTCGATGATACCGGTTTGTTTTTGCAGATATCGCTTGCTGTTACTCACCATGCTGATCGCCACAACAGAACGTTGCCATTCATCGAGGTAACCCGTCTCAGCAACGGAAGCATTCAAACGCGCACGCAAGCGATCAATCAAGCTCTTGATTTCAGCACGCTTCTGTTTCAGCGATCGCGCATGTGAAATATGACACTCGATGACAACCAGTACCGTATGGATCGTATCATCCATGCCGGTTACAGATTGATAACCTCCATGCCAAGATCCCCTACCTGCTCCTTTGTTGCAACACTGGTAATCACCGCGGTGCTTGCTGACTCCGGCTTCAGATAGGCCTCTGTTACGCGTTTCAGGTCATCAAGCTTCACGTTGAGCACGTTCTGCCTGAATGCCTGCATTTTCTTGATGTCACGGCCATGCAACAGGTTGTGATACGCCTGGCGCGCCTCACCGGCTGGAGAACCTGGTTTATCAATATTGCTGACGACGCCGAGTATGGCTTCTTCAACCATGCGCCATTCATGTTTGCCAGACAGCATCCACTCGATTGCCCGATCAAAGTCATCCAGAGTTTCGGTCAGGCGTGGATCACGGTAGGAGAAGAAGCGGAATGCAGCTACATTGGTGTCATGACCAGCGCCGCCGCCGTAGGCACCACCTTTCTCACGAATCTGGGTATGCAGAAAACCATTTCTGAGGAAACCGCCAAGCACTGATAGCGGCGCAGCATCTGCATGATCCATCGGCACGGTTTTGTAGGCACGCGCACAGAAATTGACCTGGGTATTGGTCACCCACATTTGTTTTACAGTATCGTTAACCTCTGCAAGATTGAATGCATCGAAGCTGCTCGTGGTTTCAGGAAGTGTCCAGATTGTTTCAAAATCTTCTGCGAGCTTATCAAGTTTGTCTTCTTCGCCAACCAGCATAAATCTTCTTGGTGCTGAAACCAGCTTGTCGTGAATGGCGTTGAATCGTTCTGCCAGATCATTAGTCTGACCTTTGTTGTTTGCTTCATCCAGTGCCTTGAGTATACGTATACTTTCCAGACCGTTAAATCGATGGCCAAGTGCCGCAACGGGGCTCATACCACTCGATGCAGCTGACATCGCCAGCGTGTGCCCGCTGCCTGTAACACTCTGTTCACGGCGCGCCCGTTTCTGGGAAATGATTTCGCGTATACGGTCAAATTCATCAAAGCGTACCGACTCGATCGTTTCGTGCATGAGTTCTGCGAGTTTCTGGTTATTGCGTTCAAGCGCCTTGCCATTGAACAGGTAGAAGCCGCGTATTTTTTGTTCATCGTCACTGGCACCGCGCACACTGGACTGCGCATGGACACCGCCACTCACGCTCGATTGCCAGCCCTGAACCTGCAGGTAGTCTCGATCGCCTACACCGAGCTCAGTCAGGCATGAAGAGAAATGCGGTAATATATTCAGCTGCTCATCATCTAATGCTGGCAGGTCAGCAACCAGTTCATGGTAGACCAGGCCATTAGTGCCCTGTGCATATACAGTGGAATCAGTACCTGCGATGGCTTTTGAGATGCCTTGCGGTTTTTTTATCTCTGGTGGCACATCTTCAAGACCGACCTTGGGTAAAACTTCGGGGTCATCTACCTGCTGCTGACGTTCGGCGAGTGCATGAGCACGTTCGATCACCTTGCGTTTATCTTCGCCAGACATCGTGGCTTTCATTTTTTCCAGGCGGTCGTGTTCTGCCTCTTCCTTGCGCTGGCTCAGGCCGGTGTCGGGTTTCATGGTCAGGCGTACACGATGAGGATTATCCAGCAACAGTTCCCTGACCAGGTGCTTGATGTAGTCCGGATCCTTGATTTTCTCACGCAAGGATTCAATCACCGGATCGAGGTTCAGCAATGTTGCAGGATCACCGCGATGAATCGCTGCTGACAATCCACCCAGAATTAATTGCAGACCATAGGGGTATCCATCGCCGCCTATCTCGCGTTGACTCAATTCCAGTTGATGCAACACTGCCTCGAGATGTTCCTGTGTTACTCCATTTTCGGCAACATCCTGCAAGACATCGATAACCAGTTTTTCGAAAGCTTCAGCATGCTCCGGCTCACTGCCTTCAAGACCGCACATAAAGCACATTTCATAATTCGAATCTTCCAGTCCGCATAAGGGTGATGGCGCCATGCCAAGATCCGTTGTTTCCAGGGCCTTGCGTAATGGAGATGAACTGTTTTCCAGTAGCACGTGAGATAACAGGTTGGATTTCATGACCTCATCAAGTGAAGTACTTTTTCCCAGTAACCAGCCAAGCACATGATGGGTTTTATTGTCCTGAGACTCACCCTCAACGGCATCAAAGGCATAAACATCTTCAATCGTTTCTGGCTTGTTGAAACGTTGTTCGGCATCCACGTGAATATTGATATCGAGCTTGTCAAAATGACTCAGTGCCTGTTCTTCGAAACGCTGCTGATGTTCGAACGCCGGGATATCACCGAATGTCATGAACACGGCATTGGATGGATGGTAGTGTGTTTTATAGAAATCCCTGAGTTGCTGGTAAGTAAGGTCGGGGATGTTTACAGGTTCGCCACCGCTGTTGTAGTGGTAAGTTGATGTCGGGTAAAGGTGTTCACTCAGAGTTTGCCAAAGCACACTCACGGGGGAACTCATGGCACCTTTCATTTCATTGAACACAACACCTTTGAACTCAAGTGCGCTATCCGGATTGTCTGTTTCCCTGAATTCAACACGATGCCCTTCCTGCAGGAAGTCGAGTTCATCGAGTCGAGAGAAAAATGCAGCATCCAGGTAAACGTCGAGCAGGTTATTAAAGTCTTTGCGGTTCTGGCTTGAGAACGGGTAAGCTGTCCAGTCACTGCTAGTGAAGGCATTCATGAATGTATTTAACGAGCGGCGGATCATCATGAAAAAAGGATCTCGTACCGGATACTTTTTACTGCCGCATAAAGCCGTATGCTCGAGAATGTGTGCAACGCCGGTTGAGTCCATCGGTACCGTTCTGAAAGCGACGAGAAAAACATTCTCGTTATTGTCCGCATCGATATGATAGTGCAATGCCCCGGTCTTGATATGCTGGTATTCCTCTACCGTAACGTTGAGCGATTCGACGCGCTCTGACCTGATCCAGTTAAACGCCGGATGTGCATGGGCCTGAGAACTAGCGGATGTTTCTGCAGCTTGAATTGTCATAATTATTTTATTTGCGTGTTAGTTTGTATGCGGTTTCTGTCAATTCTGTAAGACCACGGCTTTTGAGTCCGGGTTCATCATCGATGACATTTTTTGCAACCAGTTTGTCAATACTGAAATGCGTACCATACAGGTCCTCGACTTCCTCTTCGCTGATCGAAAATGGCGGGCCATTCATGTCACCGTGTGGATAGGTTAATGTGATGAGCAAGGTACGCGTGCCAGGATCCTGCAACTCCGTCATTTTCTCAACGTAATCACGGCGCATTTCTTCAGGCAAGGCCACCAGCGATGCGCGGTCAAAAATATCGGTAATTTTTCCAACCTCTTCCCGAGTGATCGAAAAAAAATCACCCATCAGTATTTCAAGGTTATCGGCAGCATAATGTACATGACTGCGAAGTTCAGAACGCCTGTATTCGATCTGGTGTTCGTTGAAAAAATCTTCAACTGCGAGCTCACTGCACTCTACGCCTACAGTGGCATACCCATTATTCATCAACCACCACAGATCGCGGCTTTTGCCGCACAGTGGTACAAATACCCTCAGCTTTGAGCGGGCTTCATGTGCCGGGCCTTTCTCGCCATAGAAATAACCAAGATAAGGGTTGATATGCTCCTGGTGAAAGCCTATCTCACCCTTGTCCCAACGCTCCTTCCAGAAGGAAATTTCCATCTATTAACCTGCGCTCAACCCTGGTCAGGCGTCCAGATACCGAACGCATCCTGTGATGGTTGACGTGGATTGATGTCAGATTCGACCTGGTCGACCACCTGTCCCATGAAGGTCGAAATGTCATTAAGTAACGCATGTTTATCCAGCCCCGGACTGGTCTGGTGCGCAAGAATATACCCGCAGATTGCGGCCAGGTATTGCATTGATACCAGGTCATTGTCTGCTGCTGCGTCATGATTGACCAGTAAGTCTTTTACGGCCGTAATCAACTCACCGGATAACTGTATACCACCACTCATATTGCTATTTTCCTGTCATTCGTAAAAGGTGTAGATTGTACGCTATCCCGAGAAATATCCAAAAACACTACCATGTATAAAATATGTGTATTCATTCCTGAAAATTCAACAGACACTGTCAAACAGGCCATGTTTGACGCGGGTGCCGGTAAAATCGGCAATTATGACTGTTGTTCGTGGGAGATCCTGGGTCGTGGTCAGTTCAGGCCATTACAGGGCAGTAACCCCCACACAGGTTCACTAAATACGATTGAAACCGTTGCAGAGTATCGGGTTGAGATGGTGTGTGACGACAGGTTTCTCAGGAACGTTATCAGGGCGATGAAAGCCAGTCACCCCTATGAGGAACCGGCGTATGATGTCTGGAAACTGGAAAACATCCAGCCTGACTAACGCACCCAGCCGCGCTCGCTTCGGTCAAGAAAATCCAGCAAATGCCTGACTTCAGCATGGTTTTTGCCGAGCTCATGCGCACGTGAAAGTTTCTCACTCAAAGTGCCCTTGGACTTGACCAGGATCTTGAAAGTATCCTGTAATGCCCTGATTGTCTCAGGCTGAAAATTCTTGCGCACCAGGCCTTCCTTGTTGATCCCCCTGGCTCTTGCTCGGTTACCCGCAACCGTAAAGTATGGCAGCACATCGCGATCGATCGCCGTGGCAAAACCTGTGAAACAGTGAGAGCCTAACCGGGTGAACTGGTGGACTGCAGTGAAGCCGCCGAGAATGGCGAAATCTTCAACCACGACGTGACCGGCCAGGGTCGCGTTGTTGGCAAAAATAATATGATCGCCAATGATACAGTCGTGGGCAATGTGTACATAAGCCATGAACAGGTTGTCGTTGCCGACAAGTGTGAGGCTGTTATCTTCCTCGGTACCGCGATGCATGGTGACATATTCACGAATCGTGTTGCGATCACCTATTTCCAGCCTGGAGGTTTCACCATGAAATTTCAGGTCCTGTGGCTGTTCGCCTATCGAAGCAAACTGGAAGATCTTGTTCTGTTCTCCGATCTTTGTCGGACCATTGATGACCACATGCGGGCCGATGACAGTACCTGTGCCAATTTCAACGTTAGCGCCGATCACTGTATATGGTCCGATATCGACGCCGTCGGCTATAACCGCAGAATCATCAATAATGGCCGTGTTGTGAATCACTTAGTCTTTATCCCTGGGTGTGGCAGCACAAAGCATATCAGCAGCGGTAACCAGCTCACCGTCAACAGTCGCTTCGCATTTGAATTTCCATATTATACGGGTTCTTTTCACCAGGCTGACTTTTAACAACAGCTGATCACCAGGGATAACCTGACGTTTGAAACGAACATTATCGACCCCCGCCAGCATGTAGAGCAGATCATTGCTCGGGTCTTCACTCATGGTTCTGAAACCAAGCAGGCCAGTTGCCTGCGCCAGGGCTTCGATGATCAGCACACCCGGCATGATGGCGATATGCGGAAAATGCCCCTGAAAAAAAGGTTCGTTAACGGTGACGTTTTTATATGCGGTCAGTGATTCGCCAGGAACGCATTCAGTTACTCGATCCACAAGCAAAAATGGGTAACGATGTGGAAGGAACTGCTTGATTTCTTCTGACAACATCTCACTCACTTTCTTTCTCCTGTTTTTCTAATTTTTTTTCGAGCGCTTTAACACGCATGGCAAGCTCATCAAGATTCTTGATGCGGGCGTAAATCCTGCGCCACTTGCGCGCCTCGATCGCAGGTATTGCTGATGAATACCAGCCCGGCTCCTTGATGGTATTAGCCACATTTGTGCGACCTGTCAGATACACCTTGTCAGCAATCTCAA
>JARFRD010000031.1 GCA_029287435.1 Gammaproteobacteria bacterium | reverse complement strand
GCCTGTAATTGTGCCTGTCTCGGAGTGGATTACCGGCTTTACACCAGAAGTTATGCGCAATTCGCCCTGACCACCCAGCTTGGGTTCACACGTTTGTAACTGCGGCTACATAGTTGCAGACGCTGCCAGAGGGAAGGGATTACAACCCGGAGCTGCCCTTCTTCATTTAACTGCTTTGATCCCACCCTTGATGAGTATGCCGCCACCATTCCTTCAAGGAATTTTCTCGAGGCGATTTTCATATCATCTATATAGAACCAGTAACCACGATGCTGTACCTTGTATGGAACCGAGGGTTCTTCGCGGGAGCTGCGGATATTGATCTTCGGCATCAATGGAGACAGGATTATCCTGCTGACCACTTCAGGCACGATCACTTTATGCTCATCTGGCACGTTGACGAAAAAAAATGTTAAATCGAAGATATTCCCACACTATCTCCCCCATAATGGGGGATTCTGGAACACCTTAGCTTGCTATCTTGTTATACAATGAAGCATATATTGAAATCTAAACTCACCATCAGGCAGTTGTATGGTATGTAATTTGATTATTTAGAGTAGCGTTTATAAAACTCTTAAATGATCTAACTGTCCCTGGCGACCTGATGCCGACAGCAGCAAATTTTATAACAATATTGCGGTCTTCAATTCTCAAGTAATACAATCGCCACTTAAGTATCTTAGCAGGAATTTATCATGACATTTGTAAACCCACTCCGGACCAGAAACATCTCAAGCCTGGTTTTCTTAGTACTGGTCTCGCTACTCGTTTCATCCTGTGCGACAGACAAGAAGAAAGTCACAGAGGAGCAGCAAAGGTTAGATATCGAACTGCTTCAGTCCCTGCCGCCGCAAAAGCTATCTTATGAGGATGAAGTCAGGCCGGTGCTGCAGCGCCGCTGCGTTGTCTGCCATGGCTGCTATGATGCCCCCTGCCAGCTGAAGCTGTCGTCACCAGCTGGTATCACTCGCGGAGCCAGTAAAGAAAAAGTATACAACCTCGGCAGGTTCACAGCAGCGTCACCGACTCGATTGTACATAGATGCGAAAACACCTGATGAGTGGCGCAACAAGAACTTTCATAGCGTGCTCAATGAAGGCGATGCAACTGCCAGCCATAACCTCGACCAGTCTGTGATGTACAAAATGCTGCGGCTGAAAAAGATGAATCCGCAGGCCCAGGGGGGAGAACTGCTGGCGGATGAATTTGATCTTTCATTGAGCAGAAAGCAAACCTGCCCGACACTCAAGGAATTTGACAAATACGCAAGGAAAAAACCCAACCAGGGGATGCCCTTTGCAATGCCAAACCTGAGTGATGATGAGTACAGAATCATCTCGCAGTGGCTGGCACAGGGAGCCCCAATGCCGGCAGATAAGCTGCCATCGGCTGCTGCCAGCAAACAAATCAAGCGCTGGGAAACCTTTCTGAACGGAACCAGCAACAAACAGAAGCTGGTGTCCCGCTATATCTACGAACACCTATTTGTCGGGCATCTACACTTCAAGGGCACTGATACGCGTGAGTTCTACCGACTGGTGCGCTCTTCAACACCTCCAGGAGAGCCGGTAGATGAAATAGCCACTGTGCGGCCGTATGATGACCCTGGCGCTATCTTTTACTACCGACTGCATCGCTTCCCTGGTGATATCGTTGCCAAGACACATATCGTATATGAGTTATCCGACCAGCGTATGGCGCGTTATCGGGAACTGTTCCTGAAACCGAAGTATGAAGTCACCACACTACCTTCATATGAACCGCTGGTAGCATCCAATCCGTTCAAGGCATTCAAAGATATTCCGCCGCGATCACGTTACGAATTCCTGCTCGATGATGCGCGTTATTTCATCGAAGGCTTCATGAAAGGGCCGGTTTGCCGCGGCATGATCGCCCTCAATGTCATCGAGGACCGCTTCTGGGTAACGTTCCTGAATCCTGACAAGGACTCGATGCTGGAGCAGCCGGAATTCCTTGAGGAAATGTCAGACTACCTGCAGATACCTTCAGCACAGGAAGGTAATATCAGACTGCTGACCGGCTGGAAGCAATACCGCGAACGCGTACGTAAATATAATGAAGGACGATTCAAGTATTACATGGAGATGAATCAGCGTGATATCAAAGATGCGATGGACTTTCTATGGGACGGCAACGGCAATAATCCGAATGCCGCGCTGACCATATTCCGCCATTATGACTCTGCATCGGTCGACTTTGGCCTGGTTGGCAACTACCCGGATACTGCCTGGGTCATCGATTACCCGCTGTTCGAGCGCATCCATTACCTGCTGGTAGCCGGTTATAACGTCTACGGAAACGTCAAGCATCAGCTTAATACTCGGCTGTATATGGATTTTTTGCGTATGGAAGGAGAAGACATGTTCCTGTCGTTCCTGCCTTCAACTGACCGGAAGACTATCCGCGACAGCTGGTATGAGGGCATGCGAGAGGGTTATGAGATGGAACTTGGTGACATCGACAATTGGATGAGTAAAGACGTGGTGACCGGCTATAAAACCAGCGATCCTCAGCGCGAGTTGTACCAGAATATTATTAGCAAACTGTCGCCAGTACTTGAACGCGATGATGTCATTAACCGTTGCGGCCAGCCACCCTGCAAAGCCAGTGGCAGTAGTGCCTCAAAACACCGCGCGGATGTTGCCATGCAGAAGATTGCTGAGATCAAGGGACTTGTGCTGATTGCCTTTCCAGACGTTGCCTTTGTCCGTGTACGTAACGACAATAAGCCGGAAAATGACTTCGCCTATACAATAATTCGTGACAAGGCGTATAAGAATGTTACCTCAATGTTCAAGGATGAAGCTGATGATTTTAACCGCGACTACAGCAATGATTCACTTACCGTGCTTGACTGGCTGGAAAGTTCTTATCCAAATTTCTTCTTCACCGTCGATATCAATGATGTGGAAAAATTCACAGAACATTATGCCTCGCTGACGAACCGCGAAGAATACGAGGAGTTTGTCGCCATCTACGGCACACGCCGCACCAATGATGACTTCTGGCAAACAGCGGACTGGTTCCAGGATGCAACCCTCCGTGAAAGACCTGTTAAAGCCGGGCTGTATGATCTTAATCGTTATGAAAATCGATAGCTGCCAATGCCCGTCATAGAAACAATATGAATCACGCTTATGAAACGGGTTAATGTAATTCTATGCCAATAAGACTGATTCACTTGCATGTGCTGCCCAGGAGCCTTTTATTAACGTTACTTGCTCTGCTGCTGACCGCCTGCACGCAAGTTACACCACCCGAGCGCCCTGCCCCGGATACTTCAGGCGCTACCCAAATCAATAGACCGGTACTGAAGCTGCTGACGCTGAATCTGGCGCATGGCAGAAAAGATAGTTTCAACCAGCTGCTGGTACCGAACGGTACTATTGTTGAGAACCTTGACGATATCGCCGAGTTGCTGAAAAAAGTCGACGCGGATGTAGTTGCCCTGCAGGAAGCAGACGGCCCGTCAGCCTGGAGCGGTTACTTTAACCATGTCAGCTACCTGGCAAACGCAGCCGGGTACCCGTGGGATATCTACTCTGCTCACGTCAATGGCAAGCGAATCAATTATGGTACCGCCCTGCTGTCTCATGTGCCGTTTAAAGATACCCTGTCACACGATTTCCCTGAATCACCGCCTACCCTGAGAAAGGGATTCACCCTTGGTCAGATTGAATGGCAACCGGATGACAATAAACCGGTGATCGCCGTTGATGTGCTGTCGGTGCACCTGGACTTCTCCCGCAAGAAAGTCAGGGAACAGCAGATCAGCGATATATTGCGTGTTCTCAATAGCCGGACCAACCCGGTGATTATACTCGGAGATTTCAACAGCAACTGGAAGACCACTGATTCAGTCATCAAGGTGCTGGCGAAGTGCAGTAATGCCCAGGTGTTCGAACCTGAATCAATCAATCACGGCACCTACAAGAAGGGAAAACATCGCCTCGACTGGGCCCTGCTATCAGAGGATTTACAGTTCAAGCAGTACCAGGTACTGCCGGATATCGTCTCTGACCACAGCGCTATTGTCATTGAAGTCACCTATAGTGGATTTGAC
>JARFRD010000028.1 GCA_029287435.1 Gammaproteobacteria bacterium | reverse complement strand
GGATCTGGAGCCACGTGCTTACGTGAATACACCAACGGGGCTTAATTTTCTGCTCATTGGTTTCCAGAACGCTGATGGCGCACTGGTACAGGATCTATCACTACCTGTGACAGATTCGAGGGTAAATGTTGATCAAGCTTTTATTGGGTACGTGCGTACACTGGGCCTTTCTGGTAAATCGGCGAAGATGGGCATGCTGTTGCCTTACGCTAAACTGGATGCCAGTGCCTACCTGGATGGTGACTTCCGAAGCCGGGAAACAGATGGCCTGGCAGATCCTGCGTTTTATTTCACCATCAATCTCATTGGCGCACCAGCGCTTAGCGTGACTGAGTTCTCCAATTATACGCAGGACACAATAATTGGATTTTCATTCAAACTCACAGCACCTCTGGGTGAGTACGATAACGACAAGCTGCTTAACCTGGGGACCAACCGATGGTCTTTTGAACCTGAAATTGGTATCTCTAAAAGAATTGGTAATCTGACACTTGAATCTGCCGCATCAGTTTTCTTGTACTCAGAGAATGATGATTTCGTGAATGGCATGACCAGAAAGCAGGAGCCTATTTACGCAGTTCAGGTTCATGCGATCTATTTGTTTCCCAAAGCGATCTGGGCATCGATTGGTGCCACTTATTTTACAGGTGGCGAATCATCTTTAGATGGTGTGCAGAAGACAGATGCATTGGAAAACTGGCGTACCGGCTTCACTGTTGTACTGCCATTAACCCGGCATCATTCCATAAAGCTATTTGGTCATAGCGGAGTTGCTACGCGTACGGGTACGGATTACGATGCTCTTGGTATTGCATGGCAATACCGTTGGGGGCGTGATTTCTAAGGTCTTCGATGTCGACTTTATTTGTCGTCAATACCCAGCTTTTTCAACTTGCGCCACAGAGATACACGATCAATACCGAGCATGCGTGCGGCTTTGGTCTTGTTGCCACCCGCCATATTCAGCACATTAAGGATGTGTTCGGTTTCCTGCTCTTCAAGGGTTGTTGGTGAGGCAGCCATTTCCGGAGTAAATACACGGACTGTAAGTGCGCCCAGGCTTTGGGGGAGATGTTCGAGACCGAGTTCGGGGCCCGAAGAGAGTGCGACACCGCGTTCAATGAAATTCGACAGCTCGCGAATGTTACCCGGAAAATCATATTCGACCAGGCGCTGCATCGCTTCGGGTGTGATTTCCTGAACATCGCGGCCGATGATAGTCGAATATTTCCGCAGCATATAGTAGGCAAGCAGCGGTATATCTCCGCGCCGTTCACGTAACGGGGGTAGCGACAAGGTGACAACGTTTAATCTGAAATAAAGGTCTTCACGCATAAGCCCCTTGTCGACAGCATCTTTCAAATCGCGGTTGCTGGCCGCGACTACGCGGACATTGATATTGACGGGTTCTGTCGATCCCACCCGCATCAATTCATGCTCCTGCAGAACACGCAACAGTTTCACCTGCATCAACAAAGGCATTTCCGTGACTTCATCGAGAAACAGGGTGCCGCCTTCTGCGGCCTCAAACAGGCCGATCTTGCGCGAAGTGGCACCGGTGAAAGCACCTTTTTCGTGACCGAATAGTTCGCTTGCGGCCAGTTCCTCGTGCAGGGCGCCACAATTGAATGCCACAAACGGGCCATTGGCACGCGGACTGTGCTCATGGATAAAACGTGCCATTAATTCCTTGCCGGTGCCCGACTCGCCATGTATGACGACACTGGTATCGGTAGCAGCTATCTGACGTGCTGTTTCAAGCAGTCGCTGTACCGCCAGATCCTGTGTGATGATGGTCGTCTGGTTGGAGAGTGTTTCAATCGTTTGTTTGAGTTCGCGGTTCTCGTTTTTCATGCGTCCGAACTCGAGCGCGCTTTTAACAATCTCCCTGGCTTCATCGAGTCTGAATGGTTTTGAAATATAGTGATAGGCGCCGCGTTTCATGGCTTCAACAGCGGAATCCAGTGTGGCATGCCCCGTGATCATGATCACGGGTATCTCCGGCATGGTCACATGTACATGCTGTAGAACATCCATGCCGTCGACGCCGGGCATATGCAGGTCTGTGAGTACCAGGTCAAACCGGGTGTGGCGCAAGGCGTTCAGGCCGCTTTCACCGTCTTTGCAGGTGGTAACATCGTAACCTTCCTTGATGAGCACATGACTCATGTTGGACAGCGCGATAGCTTCGTCATCGATAACAAGGATGTTCGGTCTGTATTCTTCTGTCTCAGTCATACAGCTTCCTCCTGCGAAACGGGTAACCAGATCAGGAATTGTGTACCTTCGGTCTCACGGTTCTCAACGGTGATGCAACCATCGTGCTCCTGGATGATCTCCTCCACCAGGTACAGGCCAAGACCGGTGCCTTCGCCTTCTTTGTTCGTAGTGAAGAATGGTGTAAACAGTTGTGACAGGTTTTCTTCAGGTATGCCGGGACCGTCATCAGCAATCATGAACAGCATGACCTGGCTGGCCGAGCTGACAGCTGATAAATTACCTTGTACTCGTTCTATATCTTCAGGAGAAGAATCTGCCCAGGTCGTCGGCTCTCCAAACACCCAGATATTGCTGGCACCGGCGGCGACAGCGTTGCGTATCAGATTAATGAAGACCTGCTGCATACGTTCACGATCGACTTTAATCGGAGTATCAGCAACATCTTCTATATGAAGGAAAATCGATGGGTCGAGCTGTCGATGTATAAGTAATACAGAAGAATTAACCAGATCAGATGACTTGATCGACTGCAATTGCAATTTGGGTTGTCGGACACTGTCGAGCAGTCTGCGCACGATTCGCCTGGCACGCTCTGTTTCGCTATCGACATGTGACAGCCACTGCTTGCTTAGCTCAGGATCGCTATCACCTTCCATTAATAATTGTACTGAAGTCGATATGTTCGACAGCGGATTATTCAGTTCATGTGCAACACCGGAAACGAGCACACCCAGGGCTGCAGCTTTTTCCTGGTGACGAATCTGGCTCTGTTGCGCGCGCTGCTTGTACAGCATGTTGTTGAAGTGCTGAACAAATGACTGTATCTCGATATTGTTTGACACCAGCGTGAGTTTGTTTTTCTTGCCGTCTGCAACAGCATCAAGCTGCTTCTCAAGGGCTGAGATTGGTTGCACGACCTGGCGACTCACAAACAGGGCGCTGATAACGCCCATGAAGATGACAATTGCCAGTGTGATCACCAGAATCCAGGATAACAAGTGGGCATTGCGACTCAGCGACTCATGGTGGTGGATCGTAACACGACGTACAATTTCCCAGATCTCCTGGCTCAAATCAGACAATAAAGACGCGATGCTGGTGTGTTCGCTCGTATCAAGTGACTCGAGATAGTCGATCTGGTCGCGGTATTCTTCGAGCAGATCGTTGAGTTTCCGGGTTTGCTGCGTACCCACCACAGCATCTAACAGTGAACGGTATTCGGTGAAGAGTTTTTGTGTGTGCTCTACCTGTTCGGCAAGCAGATAATAGGATTCAGGCGTCTGGTACAGTAAAAGAATCTCCTCATGGTTCTTTACCTGTTGGGTAGCCGACAGGAACTGCCTGAGTTTTTCGCTATTAACGATTTGATCGCGGAGCAGGGTAAGATCCGCATAGACTGTCAACGCAATCGCTAGAATCGCGATATTCGACAGACTGAAGGCAAAGATAATCTTTTTTCGCAGGCTGCTCATAGAGTGTTGCAATATTCAACAGTGTTACATGTGTTGCAGTCTAAGTGTTTCACAGAACTGTTGCAATCTGCATCATTTACTATCGCATCGTTTTAGCTAAGTTATTGAATTAATAAGTAATACGAAAGTGGCATGGCTCTTGCTTAAGTATATATAAATACACTTATTAATTTATATTCTGGAGATAACAATGAAACAACTGTCGAATGCACTGAAAAAGATGTTGAATGGTCTAGCTCATGCAGATGCGGGTGAGTACCTGACACCACGTCAAAAATCAGCTTACCTGCAAGATGCATCGGTAAATGTCGTTAATTCCGACGATCCTGCGCCTATCTTGAGCGAAAAAGCAGTCAAGAACACTCGCAGACGCGTTGCCATGTACATGGGCAGCACACTGCCGGCGAAGATGATGGACTATGTCATGGAGACCTGCAGCAGCCTGGATCACGACCTGACAGTTCTCACTTTTGAAACCACGGCGGTTTCATCTGCCTTGCTTGAACCGTATAAGAAGCAGTTGGAAGAACGTGGTATCGCGCTCGAGATGGCTAAACTCTCAGGTGAACCGGTTCCAGGGCTGGCGCGCTACCTGCGCAGTCATCCGGAAATAGCGTTTATGACCTGCAAAGACTCTGGTTACCTGGGTCGTAGCTATATGATGGGCACCCAGGTCAAGAATGCACTGCCGGTACCCGTTGTTGTAGTTGTCACTGAGCCTGCAGCCGCTGCACCGGTGGAGAAGGGCGAAGAAAAAAGCAAAACCAATGTAGTCTGATTGTTATAACAATCAACTCATACCTTGAAAAAGGGCCGCAGTTTACGACTGCGGCCCTTTTTTGTTCTGTTTTCTGTCTGAATTCGGCTAAATCCAGCTAATTTCGTTAAATATCTATACCAAATGGCGGGTTATTAGGCCTATGCCGTATGGGATATAATTTGCGCTTTTTATTCGCCCGTATAAGCGAGCTGTATCCGTATGACGCTGACCAAACTGTTTCCTTTTCTGAGGTGGTTTCCGCCCACCCGAGAAAACCTGAGAGCGGATTTCATCGCAGGTATTACGATTGCGATGATCCTGGTTCCGCAAAGCATGGCCTATGCCAACCTCGCAGGATTACCAGTGGTTTACGGCCTGTACGCATCATTCCTGCCGGTGATTGTCGCATCGATGTGGGGTGCATCGCGTTTCCTGCATACCGGGCCCGTTGCGATGCTATCGCTGATGTCGGCGGCTGCAATCGAACCACTGGCTACACGCGGCAGCGATGAATTCATCCAGATATCCCTGTTGCTCGCACTGATGGTCGGTATCCTGCGATTGCTGCTGGGTCTGTTCAAAATGGGGGTATTGATCAACCTCGCGGCGCACCCGGTCATTGTCGGTTTCACCAATGCGGCAGCGCTGATTATTGGTCTATCGCTGCTGAACAGTTTTCTCGGTGTACCGATGCCGCGTTCTGACAGTTTCCTTGCCGATTTGTCACAGGTGTTCCAACAGATTCCGCAAGGTCATATACCCACATTGGCGTTTGCTGTCGGGACACTGATCGCACTTAAATTATTCGGCCGGTATTTTCCGAAATTACCCGGTGTACTCATGGTGGTGATTTTCGGCATCATGATCAGTCAGTTCACCGGTTTTGAAAACAAGGTAACTATCTCTGCTGACGAGCTTGCAGATGAGAAGGCAGCCCAGATCTTCTCCACACTTGCCGAAAACAAGCTGATGTTAAAGGGCGTCAAGGCAGAACAGAAAAACATTTCAGAGCAACTTGCAGAGCATGCCGAGGACCCGCATCTCCACTTGCAGGCAGAGCTGTTTCGGCTGCAGAGCGAGGAAAAGATCCTCAAGTTGAATATCTATCGTGATACCGTTCTGGCACATGAACAAACGCTGGTGCCACAAACGGATGAAGATGGTCGTACAGTATATGTTGTTACCACCGAAAGTGCGCTTTTCAACAAGGTTTATCGCCTGTCAGGATTCAGTGATGGTCAATACCAGCTTTCATCGGGTGGCACAGTCGTTGGTACGATCCCAAGCGGGCTCCCTGAATTTACCGTACCGCTGATGGATTTTGGCCTGATCTCTGATCTGTTCGCGACTGCGTTCATCATTGCGCTGATTGGTTTCATGGAGGCGACTTCTATTTCGCGCGCACTCGCAGCCAAGTCACGTGAAAAGCTGAATCCAAACCAGGAGTTGATCGGGCAGGGGCTTGCTAACATTGTTGGCAGTTTTTTCCAGTCCTATGTCGTCAGCGGTTCGTTCTCACGTTCTGCGGTGGCGGCACGCGTCGGCGCCCGCACGGGTATGTATGCCATTGTCAGTGCTTTCGGCGTAGTTCTCGTGATGATGTTTCTCACCGATTATCTATACCACCTGCCCAAGGCTATTCTGGCAGCCATTGTAATGAGCGCCGTGTTCGGATTGATTGATTTCAAATCAATGCTGCATGCATGGAAAGTGCGCAAGGCAGATGGCATTGCTGGCATGGCTACTTTTATTGCTACCCTGGTGATGGCACCGCGACTTGCTGATGGTGTTCTGATCGGTGTTGTCATAACCATTCTGCTTTTCCTGGCGAGCACGATGAAACCTCGTAGTGAAGTGCTTGGTATATTACCGAGTGGTTCACTTGCCGGTGCAGCTACCCACGATCTGCCGCCCATCAGCGATAACTTTGTCGTTATGCGCTTTGATGCTTCCCTGGTGTTTATTAACGCAGCCTATTTTGAAACGGCCGTTATGAAGGCGCTGAGTCATTGCCCGCAGGCCAAGGCAATACTCGTCATCGGTCAGGGCATCAACCGCATGGATGCATCAGGAGAAGAAAAGTTACGCGCGCTTATCAATGACCTGCAGGCCGCCGGTGTCACATTGGCGATTGCAGGATTCAAGAAGCAGGTGGTAGAGGCACTGGAGCGCGCTGACCTGAACAGAGTTATCGGCAAAGAGAATATCTTTTCTAATCGTAATATCGCCTTGAAGGAAATGAAGGCGCGTTACGATAATGAGGACTCTTGATAGAGAAGAGCCGTTTTATATTTATAAGTCAGTTAACGACCATTAGTCGACGGCTTATAAAAGAACAGCAATGCTATGGAGCCCTGGCAAAGGTTGTTCCAAAGATTAACGAGTTCAATATAACAGGCGCAGAAACCTGAAGCGTGACTGTCCCCATCTTTTATGGCGTTTTTTCCTGCCTGCTTTCAGTATGATGAATATCTTACAGACATATATTTGAGGAAAATAGTTCATGACTGAAAAATCCATTACAGCATATGAAGATCTACCATTCGCCCCCCTGGCTGAAGACAGCCCCGTCGAGATTGCCATGTTGTGGGGTAATCCCGTGACCGGACCAGCAGCTGTTTTAGTTCGTTTTCCCGAAGGTTACGCAGAACCCTGGCACAGTCATTCAACGACCTATCACTCGGTCCTCATCAAGGGTGAGTTTAAAACTCGCAGTAAAGATGACAATAACGACATCACATCGACAGACGTGTACGGCCCCGGCGCTTATCTGCTGCAGCCCGGCGGTGCGGTACACGCCGAAGTCAACGCAGGGCAAGATGAGCTGGTCGCGTTTGTCTATTTTGATGGCCCAGTTGATTTCGTGCTTGACGAATAATTAAATTTGTTAATTGTTATCATTGCTGACTCTCGGTAAATCGTTAGACGGCGCTGAGCAATGAAAAAGAAAATACTCGTTATTCTTGGGCATCCTGACACTGAAAGTTTATGTGGTGCACTTGCCAGCGCATATATAGAAAGTGCAACAACTGCTGGATCTGAAGTTCGTGAACTACAGCTCGGTGATTTGAAGTTTGATCCGATTCTTTGGAACGGGTACAACAAAATACAGGAACTGGAACCTGATCTCATCAGAGCTCAGGAACTCATCAAGTGGTCAGATCACCTGGTATTTGTTTACCCGAATTGGTGGGGAGCAATGCCAGCATTGATGAAAGGTTTTTTTGATCGAGTCTTTTTGCCTGGCTTCGCCTTCAAGTATCGTGAAGATTCGGCATTTTGGGATAAGCTGCTATGCGGACGTACCGCGCACTTAATTGTAACAATGGATACTCCTCCATGGTATTACCGCTGGATATATCACAGGCCCGGGCACAATGAAATGAGACACACAATCCTTGGGTTTTGTGGCATAAAGGTAGCGAAAATAACCGAATTCGCAATTGTCAAAAACGCCATGCCTGAAAAGAGGGAAAAGTGGATTAACAGGGTAAAAGAACCAGGGTTCAGAATCTAAAGATTCATATTTCTTTCTAAGGTGCCGAGAAGAGTTCGCCTGACCTTGATGTGCACGGTGTCGCAGTCACAGTAACTTTATAGACTTTTTAAAAAATCAAAGGAGATTGAAATGTTTCACCCAATTAATATTCCGTTCGGTTGCGTCATGTTATTCAACGTTGTCGATTTGAAAGAAGGCGTCAGTGTTAGTGATGTTGAACTTGTGCTCGGCGAAATGTGCAACGTGGTCAAGAATAACTATGGCGACGACAATGGAGGTTTCATCGGCGGCCAGGTGTACAAAAATGCAGGCTTTATTTCCGATGAAGGCACGGTAATGGGCGACAGGCCGGACAAGCGCATCCAGCAAAACATGGGTGACATAGTCATTGTCACCTACTGGCAATCCTTCGACCAGCATGAAAAGTCGCATGCCGACAAATTATTCAAGGACAAGTTTTCCGAACTCGCAAATTTCTGCGATGCCACCTTCGAAGTTGGTTACGAAATGCTCTGGCAGGGCGTGCCTGAAGACTAAGAGTCAGCTGCTGACATCGCATGGGCGCGCTGACAGGACTGACGCTGAACAGTGATCGATCAGGGCGGGCATGAGGCATGATATGCCGATGACCTGTTGATCATAATGATCCAGGCTTTTAATAAGGTCGTTGCCCCTTTATGATAGGTGGTATCCTCACCACCGACAGCCAGGGCACAGACATGTCACAACAGGCCAATCCTCAGCGTTTCGTCAGTCGCCTCACTCGCAGTACGCTGGCATTGGTACTGGCTGGTGGTCGCGGCACGCGGCTGTATGAATTGACTGCATGGCGCGCCAAACCGGCCGTTTTCTTCGGCGGCAAGTTTCGTATCGTCGACTTTGCCTTATCCAATGTCATCAACTCTGATATCCGTCGTGTCAGTGTGTTGACGCAGTACAAGGCGCACTCGTTGGTAAGACATATCAACGAGGGCTGGGGTGGTTTCAAGCGCGTACTCAATGAATTCATCGAGGTACTGCCTGCATCACAACGCATCGCTGATGACTGGTACAAGGGTACTGCAGATGCGATCTACCAGAATCTCGATATCATCCATACGCATAACCCGGAGTACGTGTTGATATTGTCCGGTGATCACATCTACAAGATGGATTACGGCAACATGCTGGCCTGCCACGCCGAAAAAAATGCCGACCTGACTATCTCCTGTATCGAAGTACCGGTTGCCGAGGCGGCGAACAACTTCGGTGTCATCGAGGTCGATGACGATGGCAGGGTGATCAGCTTCGAGGAGAAACCGGACAATCCCAGGCCACTTCCGGGGCGGCCTGATACCTGCCTGGCCTCGATGGGAAATTACATCTTCAATACCGGTGCCTTATGTGAACAACTCATACTCGATAACGAGAATTTACAGTCCGCCCATGATTTCGCCCACGATATCATCCCGCCGTTCCTGTCCGGGCATAACGTCTACGCCTATTCCTTCCGTGACGAGGTGACCGGCAAGGCCGCGTACTGGCGTGACGTCGGCACGCTGGACGCCTACTGGGAAGCCAACATGGAGCTGTTACACATCACACCGGAACTGAACCTGTATGACGAGGAATGGCCTATCATCACAGAGCAGAGGCAGTGTCCCTCGGCTAAGTTCGTGCACAATTGTGATGGCAACCGCGCCATGACATTCGATTCCATCGTGTCCGGCGGCTGCATCATCACTGGTGCACAACTTGACCATGCCCTGTTGTTCTCCAATGTGAGGGTTCAGCAATGTTCGAATATCCAGTGGTCGGTGATCCTGCCGGATGTTACCATCGGTGAGAATGCGCATATCCACAAGGCGATCATAGACCGCGGATGTCATATAGCAGATGGCACGGTGATCGGCGTCGATCATGAAGAAGACCGCAGGCGAGGATTCCGCATCACTGAGAATGGTGTCGTGCTGGTGACGCCGGACATGCTCGGCCAGCCTATACACTCATTGCGGCACCAGCCCAACTACGATAGTAATGCTCCGGTGTCGTCATGACAACTGAGTACTTTTACACGTTTTATATTTATAATTAGTAGTCTGCAGAAAACGAATTATTTGGAGGAAGTAACGAATGAGTATAGATAGATTAGTCAACGCGATGGCAGGTGCCTTTATCCTGCTCTCACTGGCGCTTGGTGTTGAGGCCAGTCCGATATTTCATCATGTGTACTGGTTGTGGTTCACGGCATTTGTCGGGGCGAACCTGCTGCAGGCATCGTTCACCGGGTTCTGTCCGGCTGCGATGATCTTCAAGAAGCTCGGGGCAAAGCCGGGTGTGGCATTCGATTAATGTCGAACTGAAGTTGATATCAATACAATACGGCTCCTTCGGGAGCCGTTATTGTTTAAGCCGAGTGTCTGCTCTGGCGATTAGCTGACGTTAGCAAAAAAGAGAACAATCAGGCTCGAAGGCTGGAACATAGACCGGGTTTCTTGAATATCCGGCGGGCTGAGAAATAACACACTCACAGGTAGAAGCAGCCTAACTGGCTGAAAACTCGCTGTGGTGTGTGGAATATGGCTCCCCGAGCTGGGCTCGAACCAGCGACAAACGGATTAACAGTCCGTTGCTCTACCAACTGAGCTATCGGGGAATAGATTCAGCGGGCGAATGCCCTTTAATGAAGGCGGGTATGCTACCGATTTGAGGCCGATGGGTCAATAGTTTTAGTGGGATAAAACGCCTCGAAATACCTTATAAGATGTTGATATTCCGGGATACAGCCCTTCATATTAACTGACTGCTGCAGTAATCCTCGCCAGCGCTTTTTCCAGGCTGTTCATGTCGGTCGCAAATGACAGTCTCAGGTGACCTGAAAGGCCGAAAGCGGAACCTGGAACAAGGGCAACTTCGGCCTTTTCCAGTAACAGCTGCGCCAGCTGAACATCATCGTCAATGCCATCCATACGGTCGATAATGGCATGGAAGGACGGGAAGCTATAGAAAGTACCATCACTGGCAATACAGTCGACTCCCTCGATTGCATTCAGAGAGCTATACACGAAGTCATGGCGCTCATGGAACACATCGCACATTTCCTTGAGAAAACTCTGGTCACCATCGAGTGCTTCCTGGGCCGCAGCCTGGGCAATCGAGCAGGGATTCGATGTGCTTTGTGACTGGACTTTTTTCATGCCTTTGATGATCTCTGCGGGGCCGCCGGTATAGCCGATGCGCCAGCCGGTCATGGAATAGGCTTTTGATACGCCATTCATCACCAGGGTGCGGTCCTTGAGTTCAGGGCAGACGTTGAGGATGTTGTTAAAGCCTTCCTCGGTCCAGACAATGTGTTCATAGATATCATCGCTGACGATCACTATATCCGGATGCTCGAGCAGTACGTCGGCCAGCGCTTTCAGTTCGGCCTTAGTGTATGCCTTGCCTGAAGGATTGGACGGGCTGTTGATCACGAACAGGCGCGTACGGTCGGTAATTGCCGCTTTTAGTTGCTCGGCTGTAATCTTGAACGACTGTTCCTGGCTTCCGGCTACGATGACGGGTTCAGCATCGGCTAGCATCACCATGTCCGGGTAAGACACCCAGTAGGGTGCAGGGATGATGACTTCATCACCCGGATTCAGCAGTGCCTGGGCCATGTTATAGAATGCCTGTTTGCCGCCGACTGAAACCAGTATCTGTTCCGGTTTGTAATCGAAGCCGTTATCACGTTTGAACTTGTTTATAATGGCCTGTTTGAGCCCGGCTGTACCGTCCACGGCAGTGTACTTGGTCTGACCATTGCGAATCGCCTGTATCGCGGCTTCCTTGATGTGGTCCGGGGTATCAAAATCCGGTTCGCCGGCTGCGAGACCGATCACATCGCGGCCTTCAGCGCGCAACTGATTGGCAAGCGCTGTGACTGCAAGCGTGGGGGATGGTTTAACTCGCTGGATTCGGGCAGACGTTTTAATGCTCAAGGGTTTGGTTCCATTTGACGCGTTTAATATAAGACTAGCACCGTATTCTAATTCAAAGTAATTCAATGTCGAGACGTTTTGAAATAAAGACTGATTATGCGCCTGCAGGGGATCAACCTGAAGCGATCAGTTCACTGATTGATGGTATTGACTCGGGCCTGGCTCGGCAGACGCTGCTGGGTGTGACTGGTTCCGGCAAGACCTTTACCGTAGCCAACGTGATCCAGGAAATTCAGCGCCCAACCCTGATCCTGGCGCCCAACAAGACCCTGGCCGCACAGTTCTATGGCGAGATGAAAGAATTCTTTCCGAATAACGCAGTCGAGTACTTCGTCTCTTACTACGACTACTACCAGCCTGAAGCTTATGTTCCGGCCAGCGATACTTACATTGAGAAAGATGCCTCGGTAAATGAGCATATCGAACAGATGCGGCTGTCGGCGACCAAGGCGGTGATGGAGCGCGAGGACACCATTATCGTGGCTACGGTGTCTGCGATCTACGGTTTGGGTGATCCGAATTCCTACATGGCGATGATCCTGCACCTGGTGCGAGGCGATCTCGTCGATCAACGCTATATCCTGCGGCGCCTCGCCGAGCTCCAGTACACGCGTAATGATATAGAGCTGCGACGCGGTTGTTACCGTGTACGTGGCGATGTAATCGATATTCACCCGGCGGATTCGGAGCGCGAAGCGGTACGTATCGAGCTGTTCGACGAGGAAGTGGAAGGCCTCAGCTATTTCGATCCGCTTACCGGTGAAGTCTTACGCAAGGTTGCACGGCTGACGGTATACCCGAAAACACACTATGCAACACCGCGCGATACCATTGTGCGTGCGATTGATGAAATCCGGCTTGAGCTCAGGGATCGCCTGCGTGAACTCAACGAGTCGAACAAGCTGGTCGAGGCCCAGCGGCTGGAACAGCGCACACGTTTTGATCTCGAGATGATGCGTGAGCTGGGCTATTGCAGTGGCATTGAAAACTACTCGCGATACCTGTCGGATAGAAAAGCCGGGGAGCCGCCACCGTGTTTGTTTGATTACCTGCCTGACAATGCATTTCTCGTCATCGACGAGAGCCATGTCACCGTGCCGCAACTGGGTGCGATGTACAAGGGTGATCGCTCGCGCAAGGAGAACCTGGTGAATTTCGGCTTCCGCCTGCCTTCTGCACTGGATAATCGTCCACTCAAGTTTGAAGAATTCGAGGCCATGTCACCACAGTGCCTGTACGTGTCGGCAACACCGGGGCCGTATGAAGAACAACATTCAGATAATGTGGTCGAGCAGGTCGTGCGCCCAACGGGATTGCTGGATCCTTTGATCGAAGTACGTCCGGTGAATACACAGGTGGATGATGTGCATTCAGAAATTACGAAGCGCGTGAGTCATAGTGAACGCGTACTGATCCTGACGCTGACCAAACGCATGGCAGAAGACCTCACCGGCTACCTGATGGAGCACGATGTACGCGTGCGCTACCTGCATTCGGATATCGATACCGTCGAGCGCGTTGAAATTATTCGCGATCTTCGTCTCGGGGAATTCGATGTGCTGGTCGGCATCAACCTGTTGCGCGAAGGCCTGGATATGCCCGAGGTATCACTGGTGGCGATCCTGGATGCAGACAAGGAAGGTTTTCTGCGCTCAGAACGTTCACTGATCCAGAGTATTGGTCGTGCCGCACGTAATGTTAATGGCAAGGCGATTCTTTATGCAGACAGGATTACGGGATCGATGGACAGGGCGATTACCATTACGCAGGAACGTCGAGCAAAGCAGGATGCCTTTAACAAGGCGAATGGCATTGAGCCAAAAACGATCAGTAAACAGATTACCGATATTCTTGAAGCAGGTTACGAACAGAAGCAGGGACATTCACACGAAGCCGCTGTGCGTGAAGTAGCCGAGGAAAGGGCAGAGTACCAGGGAATGAAGCCTGCGCAATTATCGAAAGAAATCGAACGAATCGAAAAGCAGATGTTCGAGCATGCACGTAATCTCGAGTTTGAAGAAGCAGCGGTGTTGCGAGACAAGCTTGAAGAAATCAAGCTGGTTACGATGGGGCCTTCGGCTTAAATCGTCATTCGTCGTTTGTCTTTTGTCTTTCGTCAATTAACAGCTTTTAGCTCTCATCTCTAGCGATAAAGCCAAGGAGTAATAGGACGAACGACCAAAGACGAAGGACGAATGACGCTATCGCAGATAGTTACACTATATACGTGTGACAATCTCAGAAATAATAAGCAAGGTCTACCTGAGCAAAATTGTCAAAGCGATAGCTAAATAACGGGCGGCCTTCTTCGGTACCGGAATACGTCCTCAACTCACCCTCGAGTACCCAGCTTTCACCAAGTCGGGTGCTTGCTTCGATAAAACTCGATATCGTGTAGGTTTCGGCATCGGTGAGGAATCCAAACAACACTTCGGTGGATTGTGCATCATTCATCACGTAGCGCAGCGCTGTGGCCAGGTCGTTATCGAAGATGGTCTCGCGCTTGTTGCGGTCGCTGTAGTGATACTCAACGACGAAGCCGAGGTCACTGACAGCACCGGTAAATCCTACCCAGGTATACTCAAAGCCGAATACAGACTGGAAATTATGCGACCCCTTGCGCGCGCCGGAACGAAACTCGGTGTTGATAGCTTCAAGTTTCCAGGTCCAGTCACCAAAAAATGCCTGACCATCGATTCCCGCCTGGTTAATCAGTGAATAAACCGGGACAACGACAGTCGGCTGACCTGAGGCATCAAATGCAGTGGGTACGAAATCACTCGGCTCGCGTCCGATTCCGCTGAAATAGGAGAGGCCAAACTCCCATTCGCCGATGTAGTGAGAATAGCGCACGGCCAGGTCGACATGGTCCTGTCCAGAACTGAAATCGTAGATAGCGTCACTGTCTGTGTCGATGACAACATTGGGTCTGGGGCGGCCTTCGACACCCGGAAAGGTACGTTCACGAAAGCCGGGCAGGACGAAAAAATCGATAATACCCCAGTCCTGTTCCGTACTCAGTTTGACCATGGGTTGCCCGAGCTTGTCTTCACCATCGACGTTTTCGACCAGGTCGGTCTGGTTAATGATATCGACCAGGTGCTGGGTTTCAGCCACTCCCCAGAACACTTTGCTGATACCGGCACGCACTTCGAAATAATCAAATACGCCGGTCCAGGAAAGTTCGCGTATGTCACCGTGAGTGCGGTTGTCGTCGTATTGATCAATTCGGTAAAACAGCTTGGCGTTGAAACTCTGGTTGATATCATCCCAGCTATGATAGAACTCGGGTTCGGCAGCGGCTGACAGGTAAGTGTTGTGTTGCCTTGGATCAAGTGGATCTTCAAGGAAGCCGCGAAACTGGCCAGATACATAACCCAGCCATTCGGCGGCATTCGTTGAAGCCGGTAGCAGGATGCTGCCCAGCAACAAACTGATGAACAGGCGTTTCATCGTTGACAACCCGGATCAGAATTATTATTTCGCGCGCTTTAAGCTGTTACGATTGAAGTCCTTGTCGGATAGTCCAGTCTTGAAGTTGTAGTTATCCCAGGTCAGGGTCGTGCTTTTACCGGTTTGATGGTTTTCCATGAACATCTGGTCTGCGCGCCAGTACTGATCCAGGTACTGCTGATAGTCACCGTATGTCAGGGTTTTTAATAACGTATTCTTGCGATCATAAAACACGATTTTTTCCGGGCGATATTCTTCCTTGTTCACCCAGACGACCTGGCGTGTATAACCGGAATGTTTGTATGCCGGGTAGCGCTCGATCACAAATGTATCGATACCATTAAGTGTTTCATCGCGCAGGTATTTGTATGTGTATTTCTCGATTTCCTGCGAAGCGATATCTTCGTAAGCGAACTCGCTACCCATGAAAGGTCCGGATTTATTCTTTGAGTTGATGCGCTTGACACGTTTGAGTGCTGGCAGGTAAAGCCATTGTTCATCGGGTTTGATTGCGTGGGAATAGGTCAGGAAAGCCGTGCCTTTAACATCAGCAGGCTTGTCGAATATTGACATCGACTTGTCACCATCGCCAATCACTTCCAGTGTCTTGATCCGGATATAACGGGTACTGGTATCGCCCTGTTTGTTTTTCAGTTCCATGATCATGTTAGCCGTGGAATCACCAAAGCCTTCATCACGTTTGTCGGCTTCGATTGCAATAGCCAGGCCTTTTTCTTCAGGTGTTTCTGCCATAGTCGAAAACGGCAGCAAGCTGATGGTCACAGCCAGCATGGCTGCATTGACGATCCGGTGGTTCATACTTTCATCTCCCCGTTTTCTTCAAGTTTTATCAGTAAAGGTGGCAACAACATGAAGTCGATGGCCAGTGCCAGGGCGATAACAACGCTGGTTAACAGGCCCATGCCAGAGTTCAGTTCAAAATGCGATTGCGCCATAATCATAAAGCCGGCGATTAATACAATCGATGTCACCAGCAGTGCAATACCCACGCTGTCGAATGCATAGTGAACGGCTTCTTCGGCGCTGTAGTTTTTCTCTCTGCGCGCACGCAGGTACTTGCTCATGAAGTGCACGGTGTCGTCAACGACGATACCCAGCGTCATGCCGGTGACCACCGATAGAGCGATACCAACCTGGCCTACAAACATGCCCCAGATACCGAAGGCAGCAGCCGCAGGCAGCATGTTGGGTATCAGGCTGAGAAAGCCATACTTGAATGACTTGAAAAACAGGATAAGCACCATCGAGATCATGAACAGTGCAATACTGGTACCGACTAGCATGCTGTTGATGTTGCGTTTACCCAGGTGGGCAAACATCACCGTAGGTCCTGTGCCAAATGCTTCCAGCTCAGGCATATTCTGTTTGAGCCAGGCCATGGTTCTTTGCTCGAGTGCGAGAATCTCGTTGCTTGACATGGTTTTCAGCGTAACCGCGATACGCGTTGCCGTTTTGCCGACGTCGATCTGGTTGTTCAGGTCGAGGCCATAGGGCAGGGACATTTCATAGAGCAACAGGTATTGTGCAGCCAGGTCGCGTTCATCAGGCAGCTTGTACCAGGCAGGATCATCGCCATGCATGTTCTTGTTCAGGCGCTTGAAGGTATCGGTCAACGAGAATACGTGAATCACTTCCGGTTGAGCTCGCAGGTACTGGACGAACTTGTCGGCATTCTTCAGGTAATCAGGATCACTGATACCGCCGGCTTCGTTGGTGCCTAACGAGAAGTCGATGTAATACACACCGGTGAGGTGTTCGGCAGCATAATCGGAATCACTTCTGAACTCTATCGAGGTATCGAAGTATTCGACAAATACATCGTTGAGTTCGTTTTTTGGAACCATTGCCGTAAGAATGGCAACGACGACAATGCTGGAGACCAATAACCAGCGACGATTTCGGATGACGAACAGGCCAAAGTTACCCATAAAGCCCTTACCGACAACTTCTTTCCTCGAGCGTGCCGGTAGAATAGTAATCAACGCTGGCAGGAATGTGATTGACAGAACGAATGCTGCAGCAACACCCATCGCAGCAATGTTACCCAGGTCATGAAATGGTGGCGCGTCGCTGAAATTCAGGCTCAGAAAACCAAGTACAGTAGTTAACGAAGTCACAAAAATCGGCCAGAAGTTAATACGCATACTTTCGACCATAGCCTCAATTCTGTGCATACCACGATGCATTTCATGGCGCATGGTCACCAGCAGGTGAACACCATCCGCGATGGCCATGGTCAGTATCATAATCGGCGCGCTCATCACGGGTGGCGAAAGGCGGGTACCAAACCAGCCAGCCAGGCCCATCGCAATCATGATCGAGAAAACAATCATAAACAGCACCGTCACGGTACCACTCAGACCGCGCAGCATCAGTAACAGGGTGATGAGGATAAATCCAAGTGCAACCGGGTACAGGTTCTGCACATCATCCTGGCTGGCTTCGGGGAAAGCATTGTTCATCATGGTCAGTCCGACCAGGCGAATCTCTATACCAGGATATTTTTCCAGGTATTTTGCTTTCATACTACGTGCATAAGCTACGGCCTGTGGTACTTCGTCTAGTGTTTTACCCGGCAGCTGTATGGTTACGTTAACGCCCGTGTATTTACTGTCTGGTGAAATCAGGCGATTAACCATGATCGGTTCGTTGATGGCAATGAACTGGATTTTAGACAGGTCTTCATCCGTCAACACCGATGGATCGGGTACCAGGTCATCTACAATCAGATCGTCTTCCTCGGCATAGGTATGCTGGTAGTTGGTGATTGAGTCAACGCGGGTTGAATGTGGAATCTGCCAGGCTTCTTCTGTTATCTCCTGAATGACAGCAAGTGTTTCCCGGGTAAATACCTTGCCATCTTCTGGTGTGATCACGAACAGGATGTTATCGGTCTTGTTGAACGTGTTTTGCATTTCCTCGAAAGCCAGCAACTGAGGATTATCCGGACCAAAGAACATGCGGTAATCATTGCTGAAGCTCAGTTTCTGCCCGCCATAGCCAGCCAGCATGACCATCACCACAGTGAGAAGAAGTACGGCGTAACGCCAGCGTATGATCATGTGGGTGTATGCTTCAACCATTGTTGTCAGCCTTTCAGGTTCATTTTGCATATTTCATCAGAGAACAGTTCAGAGCAAAGTTTTTCAAACTCGGCGTCCATGTCCTGGCTTTCGCTCAGTGGCATCCAGTCGAAAGCATCCATAAATTTCTGTGAGTTGTACCAGAGCATATTTACAACCGGGCTGAAGCCCAGCTTCTCAAGAGGGATGTCCGATTGAGCAAGCAGCATGGCGCCGTAGTGCATGGACCAGAAGCCGAAGACGATACTGTCAGGAGAATGCCTGTCATCGTGAGGAATATCACCGGCCTCAATGGCTTCAGTCACTATGCGCATGCATAACTCGGTAATTTCTTTTTCCAGTGCGCTCATTTCTTCACGTTTTTCATCACTGAGCTTGTCACGCACGGCGTTGGTTTTTACCACCTGAATGTTTTGTGCATCGAGCGGGTTGATCTGATGATACAGGGAATAGGCGATGCCAATGGCGGAAAAGCGTTCACGCGTAGTGCCGTTGTAATCGTAGGCACGCTTGAATAATTCAATCAGGCTGCTGACACAACGACAGCATAACGAGCACACCAGGTCCTCCTTGCTGGAGAAATGGTTGTAGATGGTGCCCTTGGAGTATTCAACGGCATCTGCAACGCGTTCCATGGTGAGCTGGGCAAAACCCTGTTGATGCAGCATCTCCTGGGCCGTATCCAGAATCAACTGTTCGCGCTGGTAGAATTCGCGCTCTTTTCGGGACAGCTGGTGGGTAGGAGAGGACATAAACGGAATAATATGACGGAGCGTCAAAAAATGTCAATATGTATATTATTCAGACGCGCGTCTAAAAAATTAGATCGCTTCTGATTTTTGCAGCAGGACGGCGAGATTTTCAGCAATAATGCGGTATCCGGCACTGTTAGGATGAATTTGATCCGACTTCAAGGCTGTCCTGCCAAGAACATCACCCAGTACGGAATTTTCTATTGGCAGATTATTATCCTCAGCCAGTTCTGTGTAGAATGCCGCGCTCGACAGAAATACACCGAATTCAGGTACACCAATCAATACCACTTCAGCACCCGAATCGTGACTGAGATCGATCATTTGCTGCAGGTTGGAACGGGTTTTGCTGTGGCTGCGACGGCGCAGAATGTCATTACCGCCGTGGCAAATGATAACCAGGTCCGGTTGATGGCGTGCTAATAGCGCTGGCAAGCGGCGTAGGCCCGAGCTGCTGAGTTCGCCAGGTATGCCCGCGTTGATGACATCGCGGGCAATGATCGATTGTAATTGCGAAGGATACGACTGATCCGGAGTAGCCCCGGTGCCTGCAGTCAGGCTGTCACCAAAGGCCAGAATAACGGCTTCATCACCGAGTGATGACAGCCGGGGTGTGTTATCACAAGCTGTGATCACGGCGCTGAGCAATATCAGTGCCCAGTAACGATATCGCCAGCAGTGATAGCGGATGGATTGTTTTAAATGCATATCAAGAGTTTAGGTAATGTCTGCAGACTGGCAACAACAATTTAATCAATTCAGCTTTGCCTACCCACGCACCGGACTAACAGC
>JARFRD010000208.1 GCA_029287435.1 Gammaproteobacteria bacterium | reverse complement strand
CATCACGGCATCATCACCGTTGTAGCGCACCAGGGTGTCAGCCTTTTCACGCCCGCGCCTGACCTCGGCAATTTCACCCAGGCGAACTTTACCCTTGGAGGTCACCACCGGGAGCGAGGACAGGTAAACCGGGTCAGCAATGCTGCCGGTCAGGCGTATGAACCAGTCTTCTTCATGAATCAACTGGCTGCCGGCTGCCGTATCCTGGTAATAGCCGCGGATGGTATCTGCAATATCGCTGGGCTTGATGCCGTATTTATGCAGTGTTTCGGGATCAAACTTGACCTGTAGCTCCGGGTCGTACAATGCGGTGGCTTCTACCCGGTCGATACCCGTGAACTGCTCGATGTCCTTTTTGATGCGCTCTGTGCGCAGGCGAAGATTCTCATCAGAGTCCGGCGAAGTGATCACAACCGATGCTGTCGGGTAAGCATTGCCGGAGGTGATTTCGAGGATATACGGATCGAGTGCTTCTTCAGGCAGTTCATCCGCCTTGTTCTGGATTTCACGGCGCAGATCCGTGACGCGCTTGTCGAAGATGCGTTCGCTGATCTCGTTGAATCGTACCAGTATGGTCGAAGTTTCCTGTCGGCTGGTGCTCGAGACAAAACGCGTATCGGGTACTTTACGCAAGACTTCTTCAAGCGGGTCGGTAACACGTTTTTCCACATCCAGCGCAGCGGCGCCGGGCAGTATCGTGGTAATCACAACCCAGTTGAAGTTAACGTCCGGGTCCTGTTCTCGAGGCAGAAACATGTAAGTCAGGGTGCCCAGTACCAGCACCATGACAAAAGTCAGGTTTGCCAGTACATGGTTCTGCAGAAAACTCCTGTACATGAGTTACGGGCTTATCATAATCGCATCGCCGGATTTGAGGCCATGGCGACCGATGGTGATGATCTGTGTATCCGGTTCCAGCGTTACAAAGGCCGGGTGCCCTTCGGTATACGAATCAACGGCGACAAATCGTGCCTTGCTGTTATCAGCGACGAGGACACCGGCCTGTTTGTTGCGTACAACAACCATGTTCGAAGGCACTGCAAGCTGACTGTCTTTCCATTTGAGTTCACCATGACTACCGGTGGGGGCAGGGTTTTCAGTAAAGGTGAGACGTGCAGTGTGCGTTCGATAGGTTTTGTCCAGCACCGGTAGAATGCTGTCAGTGATGATGTCATAGCTGAGACCGTCATAAACAAACTGAAAGTCTTCGCCGTTAATGAAGCTGTCGTACTGGAATGTGTTGATGTGTGCTTCAACACGACCTTTGGCCGAGGTTATCATCTGAAACACGGGTGTTCCCGGTTGCGCGTGCTCGCCCTTGCTGATGAAGCGTTCGCTGATATAACCATCGTATGGGGCAATGATGTTGCATTTTTCTACAGCGATTTTTGCTGACTCAATACCAGCTTTGCTGCCTAGCGACTCGGCTTTCAGTCTTGCAGCATCAGCTTCGCGCTGATTATAGAGTTCACGCGAAATGTTGTTTTGTTTTTGCAGTTTTTTTGCACTTTCAAACAGCTTCTTGGCATTGGTATGTTGTGCAACGACGGCATCATGGCTGGCCTTCGCCTGTTGTAATTGCAGCTTGTGCGTGCGGCAGTCGAGCTCGATGATGGTATCACCGGCATTTACCTTGTCGCCTGTGTCGTGCTTGACGCTAATCACGACCGCGGATATTTCTGCGCTTATCGTGCTGTCATGTTTGGCGATGACTTCAGCAGCAGTCGTGTGTACAGGCTGGTAGGCCACATCGGCATAGCGTACGGTCTTCACGCTGACCGGCGTCGCACTCAAAGCCAGGCCGCTGTAACCAATCGCAACGAGCAGGCAGATTAATCTGAACACATTCATTAGCCAGTCGCTCACGTATCATTATTCCTTGATGATTTTTTCAACCTTGCTGACAAGCTGGCCGCGATGCAGGCGCGTTATGATGCTGTCAGATTTAGATACAGTATCAGTATTGGTAATTGTATGTCCATCACTGGTGGTGGTAATCGAGTAACCCCGGCTCAGCGTTTGCAAGGGACTGATTGCATTCAAAGTGGTAACCAGGTGTTCAAACTCAGACTTGCGCTGATTAAGTAATGTCTGCATGCGATACTGTAACTGCTGATAAGTTCTTTCAAGCCGATTACTGTATTCCCTGACCCTGTATAAAGGCGAGTTGGCTAACAGCTGCAACCGCAGTTGTTGTGTCTGGCTGCTGGCTGTTTGCAGTTGATGATTTATGCAGAGCAGCATGCGCTGGTTTATATCAGCCAGTGATTGTGACATGCGCTGCAGTGTTGCCGTTGGATGTTGTTGTGATAGGCGTGTGCGTAACCACGACAGGCGTTCAGCCTGGCGGCCCACTTTCTCTTTCATTAACTGTTGCAAACGATTGGCATACCAGTCCAGTGTCTGCATCCAGGCTTCCTGGTCCGGGGTAACGGTTTCTGCTGCCGCGGTAGGCGTGGCGGCACGGAAGTCGGCAACAAAGTCAGCGATCGTGACATCGACTTCATGGCCAACGCCACTGACGACAGGGATATTGCACTGATAAATGGCGCGTGCCACGGCTTCTTCATTGAACGACCACAGGTCTTCCAGCGAACCGCCACCACGAACCAGCAGGATTACATCGCAAACACCGTGTTGTTCTGCAAGCTGCAGTGCATTGCAAATAGCAGGTGCAGCTTCGGCACCCTGTACTGCAACCGGGAACAGCTTCACCGGTACCGAAGGAAAACGGCGCGCAATCACGCTCAACACGTCACGGATCGCGGCACCTGAGCGCGAGGTGATCACGCCAATGCAACCCGGCAGTTCCGGGATGTCCTGCTTGTGATCTTCGTTGAACAAACCCTCGGCAGCGAGTTTTTGTTTAAGTTCTTCGTACTTGCGTTGCAGTGCGCCGCCACCGGCTTCTTCCATGCGATCGACGATCAGCTGGTAATCGCCGCGCACCTCGTACAGGCTGACCTTGCAACGTACCAGAACCTGGGTGCCGTTTTCAGGGCCGAACTTCAGCACACGGTTGCGGCCGCGGAACATGGCGCAGCGAACCTGGGCGCCGGCATCTTTCAGTGTGAAGTAGATATGGCCGGACGCGGGTGTGGCGAGATTGGAAATTTCACCCTCGACCCAGATCCAGGAAAACTCCTGTTCCAGCAGGCGCGCAACGGAACTGTTGAGTTCTGATACTGAAAAAACCGAGCGTTCTTCGTTCATGTGCTGGTGTGACCGTGAAAAAAAAGCCGGGACAGGGGCCCCGGCTAACCATTTCCCTGCTGATAAATTCTATTTGGGGCCGGCGTTGTTCTGTTCTTTGGCCTGTTTCACAGCGGCTTTGCCCTGTTCTTCAACCTTTTTGGCCAGCTTGATGGCTTTCTCGCTATCACCGGCTTTGGCGGCGGCATCGGCTTCTTTCAGCAGCTGACGGCTGTCGCGCCATTCGTAGCCTACATCGCGTGCCTTATCGACCTGTACCAGAGCGGCTTTTCTGGCTGCCTCGTAGTCATCATTGGCGGCCTGTAAGGCCAGGGGCGTAGCAGTCAGTGCCAGCAGGGCTAACGCCAGTAAAAATTCAGGTGATTTCATGGTTCGACCTCTCATCGAGTTGCTGCAATTACATGCTACTGCCCGGCAAGATTCTGACGGGTGTGAGAGATTGATTCTATAGCAGGAGTCATCTGCATGAAAAGAGGTTATTAAAGCGGATTCGTGTTTACCAAAACCGGCCAGAAGCCTATAATTACGTGCTTTTACTCGCTCGGCAGGTGTCATCATGCGTATTCTCGAGGAAGCCCTCACTTTTGACGATGTTTTACTCGTACCTGCCCATTCGTCCATTATGCCCAAAGACGTTGACCTCACGACCCGGGTCACGCGCGATATCGAACTCAAGGTTCCATTATTATCGGCTGCAATGGACACCGTTACCGAGGCGCGCCTGTCTATAGCGCTGGCCCAGGAAGGCGGTCTGGGCATCATCCACAAGAACCTGACAGCCCAGGAGCAGGCTGAACAGGTCAATATGGTGAAGAAAGATGAAAGCGGGGTGATCAAGGATCCCGTGCAGGTGTCG
>JARFRD010000206.1 GCA_029287435.1 Gammaproteobacteria bacterium | reverse complement strand
CAGGTGGACATCATCAGGTCGGAGCAGTACATCAACCGGGCAACCAACCGGCCAGTTATAGGTGAGATTCCCTGTCAGCTCACCCAGAACAGTTTCTACCGTCCCAGCTCCTACCATAGTGCCATCGAGAAAACGCCCCTGGCCGATGAAATCTGCAACGAAGCGGTCTGCCGGCTCATGGTAAAGCCCGAACGGCGTATCCAGTTGCCGTATACGTCCCTGTTGCATGACGGCGATACGTTCACCCATAACGAAAGCCTCATGCTGGTCATGTGTGACGAATACCGCGGCGATGTTACGTTCCTTCAATATATCTCGTACATCCAGTGCAAGACGTTCACGCAACTCGACATCGAGATTCGAAAACGGCTCGTCGAGCAATAGTAATTCGGGTTCTGGCGCCAGTGCACGGGCAACGGCAACACGCTGTTGCTGACCACCGGATAGTTCATGCGGATATCTATTCCCAAGAGCGCTCAAACCAACCAGTTCGAGTGACTGTTCGGCAATATATTTACGCTCCTGCCGACTGTGTTGATGCAGGCCAAAGCAAACATTATCAATGACATTGAGATGTGGGAACAGGGCATAGTCCTGAAACACCATGCCCAGACAACGTTGTTCCGGTGGCAGCGTGAAACCCGGGGACGAAATTTTGATGTCATTTAGGATGATTTCACCATGTGTGACCGGTTCAAAACCTGCGATAGCTCTTAGGACAGTTGTTTTACCACAGCCGCTGGGCCCAAGCAGGCAGGTTAGTTCACCTTCTTGAATATCAACTGAGAAGCCTTCTACAACGACCATCCTATTGTAACCGCAGTGGATATCCTGGATTTGCAGTAGTGTTTTTGAATCGTTTTTCATAACTGCTATTGAGTCGCCTTTGTGCTGGCCGCTACGGTAGTTGATTTACTTGAGCGAATCACTAACAGAATAACTGGCAGCAGTCCTGCCAGTACCAGGGTGATGGCAGGCAGGGCTGCACGCTCCCATTCCCCTTCAGAAGTCATTTCGTAGATCCGTACAGCCAGCGTGTCCCAGCCAAATGGACGCAATAGTAATGTCGCTGGCATTTCTTTCATTACATCGACTGTGACAAGTAACATGGCAGAAAGTATTCCGGGACTGAGCAATGGCAGGTACACGCGCCTCAGAACCATGACAGGTTTTGCACCCAGGCTGCGTGCCGCCTCAGGGAGACTGCTGCGGATGCGCTCAAGACTGCTGTCGATTGGACCGAAGGCGACAGCGAGAAATCGCACCAGGTATGCCAGTAACAGGGCGGCAATGGTGCCTGTCAATATAGGACCGGCAACATCAACGCCAAAGCCACGCAGCACCGACTGCAGGAAATTATCAATACCGGTAAAAGTCAGCATGATGCCAACAGCCAGAACCGATCCGGGCAGGGCATAGCCGAGGGTACCAATTGTGGTTGCTGAGCGTGTAATGGTATTGCGTGAATAGCGTCTGGCAAAGGCCAGCAGCATAGCTCCAATTATCGTTACAAAAGCGGCACTGATACCAAGCGTTACTGTGTTCGCTACCAGCGTCAGGTAACGTTTATCAAGGTCTTCTGTGATGATTTCCCAGGACCAGAATGCCAGCTGTATAAGCGGGAACAGGAAAGCAAAGCTGAAGATCAGGCCAGCAAACAGAGTGGCTAACCAGGCATTCCTGCCATTCAGCACAATACGTGCCGGTCTGCCTCCACGGGTATTTTCATCATACCTGGCACGACCACGTAAGCGTCTTTCGCTGAATAATGTCAGCGCAACGAACAACAGCAGCAGCGAGGCAAGCTGTGATGCCGCCTGCAGGTTGAATAATCCGAACCATGCCTTGTAGATGGCGGTTGTGAAGGTGTCATAGTTGAAAATAGCCACCGTTCCGAAATCAGCCAGTGTCTCCATTAAGGCCAGTGATGTTCCGGCAACTATGGCCGGGCGTGCCATCGGCAGGGTAACGCGAAAAAAGGTTGCCCAGGGACCAAGCCCGAGGATGCGGGCCGCATCCAGGGTGCCACGACCTTGAGTGAGAAAGGCAGAGCGGGCGAGCATATACACGTAGGGGTAAAGCACCAGTACCATGACGACGATAACACCCCCCGTGGAACGCACAGCTGGGAACCAGAAGGATGGCCCAAACCAGGTTCGCAACTGCCCCTGTACCGGGCCAGAAAAGTCCAGTAGTCCGAGAAACACAAAGGCCAGTACATAAGCCGGTAAGGCGAGGGGCAGCATCAGTGCCCAGTCAAAGAAGCGTTGCCCAGGAAAGCGACACATTGAGGTAAGCCATGCAAGGCTGACTCCAAGAAACAGAACGCCAAACATGACACCGAGCAACAAAATTATGGTGTTGACAACAAGGTCGGCGAGAATTGTCTCGGCCAGGTGTCGCCAGATTTCACTTTCCGGGTGCAGCCAGCCGGAGAAAATCACCAGTAATGGCAGCAGAACCAGTCCAGCGATTGGCAGGCTGACCAGTTGCCAGCGACGGGCTATCCGGTATCGATGAGAAGGTACGGACTGCTGTGTTTCACCATGCCCGGATGTAATAGTTTCTAATGACATGGTGAAAGCTTATCAGCGGTAACCCGATCGATCCATCAGCATAACAGCCTGCTTCTGTAGCTCACCGGCCTTTGCAACATTGGTATCATCTGCTTTAAAGTCACCCCAGGCAGCAACGACTGCATCATTTGCAACAGCTGGATTGGCTGGATATTCCATATTCAGAGAGGCAAATAAGCCCTGGGCTTCTTCCGATGACAGCCATTCCAGCAGCATGATGGCCTGTTCACGATGTTTGGCATACGTCGTCACACCGGCGCCCGAGATATTGACATGCACTCCGCTGTCTTTCTGGTTGGGCCAGAACAGGGACAGTTTGATATCCGGATTTTTTTTCAGCAGACGGCCAAAATAATAGGTATTGACGATCGCTACATCACACTGGCCAGAAATAATCGCCTGCATAGTCCTGGTATCATTTGAAAAGGGTGGTACAGCAAGGTTGGCCACCCAACCACTTACAACATTACTGGTTTTCTGCTCGCCCAGGCGAGAAATCATCATTGCTACCAGGGATTGATTGTAGACCTTTTTCGAGGTGCGAAGACAAAGACGGCCTTTCCAGGCAGGATCAGCAAGGGCTTCATAGGTGCTCAATTCTCCTTCTTTCACCCGTTCGGTACTGTAGACGATTGTACGTGCACGTACGGACAGCCCAAACCATCTGTTTTCTGGATCACGCAGACTGGCCGGGATGTTCTGCTGTAGTATTGCAGAGTCTATGCTGTCCAGCACGCCCAGCTGTGCGGCCTGCCACAGATTACCTGCATCGACAGTCATAAGAATATCGGCGGGAGTATTGGAACCCTCCGCTTTTAATCGAGCCAGTAAGGGGCCGGCCTTGTCAGTGACATAACGGATGTTTACCCCTGTTTTATCTGTGTAAGCGTCAAATAATGGCTTGATTAGATGTTCCTTTCGTGCCGAATACACCACAATTTCATCGGCAGCCTGTACTGCAGGAATAACGAAAGTAGTCGATATCACTAGCAGCGTAACGAATTTTAATTTGCTCATGGATGATGCACCTGAATAATCGTAAAAATCTAAATTACGCAAATGATAATCATTCACAATTAACAAATCAAATCACTATCAACCTGAATCTTTGATTAATTGCAGAAATACAAATTGTTCACAAAAGCTAGAAAAATTTGACTAACTGACTACCTGTGATGTTATTATAATTTATAACATTAAATATATTATATAAGTAACTGAAATATATGATCTATATTAAGCTGATTAAAAAATAGGCAATCTAATGTAAGGTCTATGAAGTGTTGACTTTTGTCGAAATTCTGTACGGTTACTCACACACTTATCCACAGATTCTGTGGAAAAGTTTTTACCAAATTTTCTGCTAAAAAGTAGATAAAAACGGTTGATTCATCATTGCACAAGCCCGATAATACCGCCCTCCATGCGCCCGTAGCTCAGCTGGATAGAGTACCTGGCTACGAACCAGGCGGTCGGGCGTTCGAATCGCTCCGGGCGCGCCAAACATAATAGAAAAGCCTCCCTTGTGGGGGCTTTTCTATTTGGTCGTCCGGACGAGATATGAGTACGCCCGGGAATCAGATAATCCGTTCGGCAAGCCGGCGCAGGCGGCGCAGAACGTCGGAGCCTGCGACGAAGGCCCCGAAGGGGTGAGCGCGCAGCGCGAATAATAGCTCCGGGCGCGCCATACAAGACAAAGGCTTAGCTGTTCTCAGATAGTCCTTTTTTTATTGTGATTATTCCTGTTGCCGGGATTTTGCCGGACTTTCAAAAGTAAGCCGTTTGCCTGGTTGGATGCCAGATGTTCAACTCGTCTATGCATTCAATCATAAAGATAAAGTTTTGCATCGAACTGTTGAAACC
>JARFRD010000202.1 GCA_029287435.1 Gammaproteobacteria bacterium | reverse complement strand
GTTGGAGTCTGTAATATCAAGCTCGTTAAATAGATCCCGTCTGTATACGGCCTGACGCAGTGTAAGCGCGACGTCATAACTGTCATATGAAGTTTCTCCCGTGTTGGTTGCGGTGCTGGCATCGATGTCTTCACGATTTGCTGCAACATCACCGCGTAACGCGATTTGTGGAAACAGGGCACCGGTGCTCTGGTTCTTTTTCTCTCTCTCGGCCTGTAACGAGGCAAATGCAGCCCTGATCTCAGCGTCATTTTTTTCGGCGAGCTGAAATATGGTCAGCGGCGTATCCAGCGCAGCAGAAAATACGCTGGTCGAGGCAGCGAGCAGGTATCCGGACAGTAATAAAACTGAAAAACGACTGGGCATTCCATTCTTCTTATTGTTTTTGTATGTTACTGATTATAGTAAGGATTATGTGATCAACAAGGATGTGTGTATTATTAATTTCTATTCAGCAAATTAAATAATCAAGCGCACGCGTACGACCTGTTGCTGTAAAACCGCAATCTACGCAACTGATTGAAAAATATGGAAAAAATAGACTGTGTCTTCATCGTCATTTAAGGGTGCCTGGTGGCTGCCATCGCCGCATTTGCAAACCTTATGGCCCGTGGTTTTCAGGAAACGACCCAGTGTGGATTTGTTGCCAGAACGCGTCGAACTGGATGATGGCGATTTTATCGACCTGGTATGGAGTCGATATCATGAACGCCCCGTGGTGCTGATTTTGCATGGTCTTGAAGGCTCGGCTAATTCGCACTATGTGCCTGGACTGATTCAGCAACTTGAACAAAATGGTTATTGTCCCGTATTGATGCATTTTCGAGGCTGTAGCGGTGAGCCTAATCGTTTGATTCGTTCGTACCATTCGGGCGAGACCGGTGACATGGCGACAGTGGTCGATTACATCGGCACTAAAACCGGGCAACCGGTATACGCTGCTATCGGTTTTTCGCTGGGTGGTAACGCCTTGCTCAAATGGCTTGGGCAAAGCGGTAGCGATAATCCGCTGTCCAGGGCAATCGCTGTGTCTGTTCCGTTTATGCTGAATGATGCAGCTAAACGACTGGAGCAGGGTTTGTCACGTTTATACCAGCGGCATTTATTAAAATCCCTGCGACGTTCTTATCTTGATAAATTTGAACAAGTGCAGTCGCCACTTGATGTTGATGTCAGTCGCCTGCATAGTTTCAGGGCTTTTGATGATGAAGTGACCGCGCCGTTACACGGCTTCAATGGTGTTGATCATTACTACGAAGAGTCAAGCAGTCGTCAATACCTGGCAGGAATTAAAACAGCTACGATGATCATTCATGCCATCGATGATCCGTTTATGTTTCCTGATACGCCACCAGTGGATAGTGAAATCAGTGACAATGTTGAGCTCGTACTAACCGACAAGGGAGGCCATGTTGGTTTTGTTGCAGGCAGGTATCCATGGAAAGCGGAATACTGGCATGAAAAAGTGATTATTGATTTTTTAAGTAAGTAGAAAGCGTGAATGGCAAGCTGGTTATATGTTTGTCATCTCGAGCGATAAACACATGTCATTTCGACCGATAAACACATGTCATCTTGGCCGATCAACATTTGCGGTCTCGACCGATAAACAGTTGTCATCTCGACCGATAAACAGTTGTCATCTCGACCGAAGGGTGAGATCTCCTAAACATTGCTATGGATTCAGGAGATTTCTCCCTGCGGTCGAAATGACATGGGGTAGCGGTCGAAATGACATGGGGTGGCGGTCGAAATGACATGAGTAGCGGTCGAAATGTCATAAGAATAGCGGGCGATATGACAGGTGCAGCGGTCGAAATGACAAGCGATTAGTTTTCTCAGTGACATGTGTTTATCGGTCGAGACAACAGGTTGTGCAGTGGTTACTGGCGAATAACTATCGACGACGCATCATCTCTTCATAGCGTTTCATCTGCTCGACAGCCTCAGGCGGCAGCTCACCGGTTTCCTGCATCTGGCGCATCATCTGCTGCATATCAGGCATTTGCTGTTGCATTCTGTCCATCTCCTGGCTGGTGCGCGTCGCTTCTTCGATTTTGTCTGCCATGCTGATGTGCTGGTAGTTTGATGGCATGGCATAGTTAGATGCATCGACGTTGGCATTATGGTTGATGCTTAGAACTTCGGTTTCAACACGGCCATCTTTGTCTATCGTTTTCAAAGGAGCACCGATGCTATTAACGTGGTTGGCAAGTTCCATTCGTGCAAGCTGGCAGGGTGGGATGGCGGATGCAAAACCACCCAGCGATTGTCGATGATTATCTGCCATTGTTTTCATGGTATTGAACATATCCTTGATAGCACCAGCCCCATTGAGTGCGTCTTTCGAACCGTAGATTGTGCCGCAATCCTTGCCCTGGGCAGAGATGCGGTATTTACTGGTTGCGTAACCGGCAATAGCAGGACCGTTACCCGCTGGCGTGATGTTCAGATTAAAAGCCGGTGCTTTACCCGAGCCCATGCTCGGAATCGATTCGCTGATGTTTAGAATCTGTTTTTTTGCCGGGTCGACCGCGTATATGCTATTGCTTTTGAAGTCGACCAGCATGTATTCATCTTTGCCTTTTGTGTTAATTCTTGCGTGTTTTCCATCGGAGAGAAATTGTACCTTGGCGTTGTCACTGAATAAAACAACGACAGTGTCAGCAAGAAGGTTCACAGGAGCAAAAGTGGCAGAAACCGCGGTGGAAAGTAGCAGTACTGTGGATTTTAGGTGGCTCATGAATAACTCCTGTTGGTTGCCGGAATATCCGCTGTTATGGATTCCGACCTTATAATAATTATGTTATCGCTTGGTGTATAAGCTTTTTATTTTACTGGCTATTGATTCTGTCCAGGTGACTTTATAGAGAGGCCTGTCCTCATCTGATATATCATCAAGTCTGTCGTGATACTTGTGTTTGATCCATGCGTTGTAGTCAAACTGCTTTGCCAGCCGGTATTTGAAATGATTGATCGGATGGAAGCCGTGTTTTTCAATGACGCTGGCACCAAAATCCAGCAGGCAAGGGCGTTCATTACTGGTAACCAGCAGGTTGTCTTTACGCTTGAGATCCATATGCGCAACGCCATGGCTATGCATGTTGTTGATGATCTCAAGTAACATGTCCATGTACTCGGGCTCGTCCAGCGGGCGTTTCATCCGAATGGTACGCCCCGCGATGTATTCCAGGACCAGGTATTTGTTATCCACCAGGCCATAACAGGCAGGTATGCCGGGGAAGTCATTGCCGAGACGCTTGTAGGCTTCGTGCTCGTGACGCAGCATATGTGTGTGGAAATAACGGACCAGTCCTTTACCGTGGGGAATCTTGATAGCGTATTTATTTTTACCGTCATCAAATAACAGTGTCTTGCCCTGGTAGCCCGCGGCAAGCGTGTTCGTTTCGGTTTTAATGCTCTCTTCAATCCACTGCTTGAGCGCAGTTTCATCAAGACTAAAAGTCATGGCCTGAAAATTTACAGTTTCGCGTAGAGCATGTAGATGCACCAGATAAGGTACAACACAATGACAGGTTCAAGATTCTGGAACAGGCTTTGCTTGAATGACCAGTCACTGCTTGCGCTGCCTGCCTTTTTGCTAAAGCTCGGAATAAGTGCGTGAATGTCCTTGCTCCAGCTTTCCCACTGTTCACCGAAAGAGTTTTTCAGCTTGTTATCTTCATAGGAGATCGCAGCTGGATAGTAAAACAGGATCAGGAAGATCATTAACGGAAATGACCACCACAGCATGGATGCCATGGAGAAACCAGCCAGGATTAGAATGTTACCGACATACAGTGGATGCCGCACATAGGCATAAGGCCCGTCAGTGGCGAGTACTTTATTTTTCTTGACATGGCCGGATGCCCATAGTCGTATCAGGGTGCCGACAAGAGCAACGACGCCACCGGCGATCAACATTTGTTGTGTTGGCTGGCCAAGCAGGCTGACAAGCAGTACAAATACTACTGCAAACCACTGTCTGGATGCTTCATGGTAACGAAGCGGGCGGATTATTTTATTGAGGCCATGTGCCTCGGGCATAGAGTCGGTACGTCCCATAATTCTTCTTTAGTCCTGTTCGGCGAATCGAAAGTATAACACTCAGTCCAGTTCTATCGCACGTGACTGTTGTACAACATATTCAGGACTGATTGTACTGACAAAAAGTCCCGAGCCAAGTTCAAAACCTGTTGGTAACGTCGTTAGCGGGCAGATTTCCGTCCATCAATTTACCAACGATTAGTCGCCATAAACTGCTAGTATTCAGTTTATGTATACACCTGCGCAATACGCCTACGAAGACGTCGAGCCCCGTGGTTTCGGGAGCCTGATGGATTTGTACGAGAATAACTACATCAGGTTCAGAAAAATGGTGCCTGATGTGCATACACTCGAGGAAAATGCCTATTCACGCATCGAGGGCTGTCTCGGCCTGCATATATCAGTGCTTGAGCGTTCGCGTTTCACCACGACATTGCGCATGACATACCACTTCACGGAAAACAACGTGTTGCATGCAGAACCGGACCTGCGGCTGCGTATTTATCACGATGCGCGTCTTGTCGAGGTGCTGGCAGGTCATCTGAAGCATGGCAGGCAAAGGCTGGATAACCTGCCGGCGGATGCCAAGATCGAAAAATGGCACCTGAATCGTTTCCTCTACAAGTGGCTGGGCTTCTGCCTGCACCAGGGGCATTATTTCGGCAACAACAGGCGAGCGGATTCGACTTCCTCAGAAGCTTCAGATACCGTTATCTGAAGCTTTAATTACATACCTTTATATATACTGTCTCAAAACGCATTTGAGCGTGCAGTGGCGCGTAAATTCATGCTAATATTGCCGGCTTTATGACAAGCGCAAATAATAGCGTCACACGAATGGAATTAATCGGCTAAATGGCTGAATTCGCAAAAGAAATTTCCCCAATCAATCTCGAAGACGAAATGCGTCAGTCCTACCTGGACTACGCAATGAGCGTCATTGTCGGTCGTGCGTTACCGGATGTTCGAGATGGACTCAAGCCAGTACATCGACGCGTGCTCTACGCGATGAGTGTTCTCGGTAATGACTGGAACAAGCCCTATAAAAAATCGGCCCGCGTCGTTGGTGACGTGATCGGTAAATACCACCCGCACGGTGATACCGCGGTATACGACACCATCGTGCGTATGGCACAGCCATTCTCCATGCGATACATGCTGGTCGATGGCCAGGGTAACTTCGGTTCAGTTGACGGAGATGCACCCGCGGCCATGCGTTATACCGAAGTGCGCATGGCCAAGATCGCGCATGACCTGCTTGCTGATCTCGAAAAAGAAACCGTCGATTTCGTCGATAACTATGACGGATCCGAGTCCGAACCCTCGGTCCTGCCGACCCGTGTTCCCGAATTATTAGTCAACGGCTCATCCGGCATTGCCGTAGGTATGGCGACCAATATACCGCCGCATAACCTTAACGAGGTTATCAATGCCTGCCTCGCCATGATCGATGATCCCGAGATAACTATCGAAGGCCTGATGGAGCATATACCCGGCCCGGATTTACCGACAGCAGCTATTATCAATGGCTCTGGCGGCATCCGTGAAGCCTACCGCACGGGCAGGGGGCGTATGTACATGCGTTCCAGGACTGAAATCATTGCCAACGAGAAAACCGGCAAAGAAACCATTATCGTCACCGAGCTGCCGTACCAGGTTAACAAGGCGCGCCTGATCGAGCGTATTGCCGAACTGGTTAAGGATAAACGCATTGAAGGTATCACCGAGTTGCGCGATGAGTCTGATAAGGACGGTATGCGTATTGTGATAGAGCTGCGTCGCGGTGAAGTCGGTGACGTAGTGCTGAACAACCTGTACAAGCAGACTGCGATGCAGAGCGTGTTTGGTATCAACATGGTGGCTCTTGTTGATGGTCAGCCGCAGTTACTGAATCTGAGGCAGATTCTGGATGCATTTATTCGCCATCGCCGTGAGGTTGTTACCCGTCGTACCATTTTTGATTTACGCAAGGCGCGCAATCGCGCTCATGTGCTGGAAGGTCTGGCCGTTGCACTGGCGAACATTGATGAAGTCATCGAGCTGATCAAGAAATCAGCCAATCCTGCAGAAGCCAGGGTGCAATTGATGGCAAAAGCCTGGCAGCCGGGCATGGTTGTCGACATGATCAAGCGCGCCGGTGCGGAATCGTCGCGTCCGGATGATCTGGAATCGCAATTTGGCTTGCAGGAAGACGGCTATCACCTGTCTGAAGTGCAGGCCCAGGCCATACTTGATTTGCGCCTGCACCGCCTGACGGGTCTTGAACAGGACAAAATAGTTGATGAGTTCAAGCAAATTCTGGAGCTGATCAAGGAACTGCTGCAAATCCTTTCTAACCCGGATCGTTTGTTGCAGGTGATTCGTGATGAATTAAAAGAGATCCAGGAAAAATACGGCGACGAACGCCGTACCGAGATCACGGAAGATATGTCAGATCTATCCATGGAAGACCTGATTACAGAAGAAGATGTTGTGGTTACCTTCTCGCATGAGGGTTACGCCAAGTGCCAGTCGCTGGACGTATATAACACGCAACGACGTGGTGGGCGCGGTAAGTCATCAACGCGTATGAAGGAAGCGGATTTCATCGACAAGCTGTTCATTGCAAATACGCATGACACCTTGCTGTGTTTTTCCAGTACCGGAAAACTCTACTGGCTCAAGGTCTACCAGATTCCACTCGCTGGACGTGGCTCACGTGGCAAGCCGATCGTTAACCTGCTGCCGTTGCAGCAAGGTGAACGCATCAATGCCGTGATGCCGGTGCGTGAATACGATGAAGATCACTTCGTGTTCATGGCAACCAGTTCCGGCACAGTCAAGAAAACCGCGTTGACCAGTTTCTCGCGCCCACGCGTGTCAGGTATCAAGGCCATTGAATTGCGTGAAGATGATCGCCTTGTCGACGTGGCAATTACTGATGGCAGCCGTCATATCATGCTGTTCGCTAATACCGGCAAGGCAATCCGTTTTTCTGAAACCGATGTGCGCGCGATGGGGCGCACGGCTTCCGGTGTACGCGGTATGCGTCTCGGACCAGGCCAGAGTGTTATCAGCATGATCATGGTTGAAGACGAAGGTTCTATTCTGACTTCAACCGAACACGGTTATGGCAAGCGCACACCGGCCACCGAATATCCGGTAAAAGGTCGCGGTGGGCAGGGCGTTATTTCGATCCAGACGAATGAAAGAAACGGCGATGTCGTTGGCGCGGTGCAGGTCAGTGACGATGACGAAGTCATGTTGATCACGGACAGCGGTACCCTGGTACGAATCGCAGTAAGCGATATCAGCACCATGGGGCGCAACACACAGGGTGTGCGCCTGATTCGACTGACCAACGAGGAGAAGCTCGTTGAAATTGAAAAGGTCGAATCAATCGAGGATGAATAAGATCAATATAATCAATAGATTATAAACACTATTTAAAGGTAAAAGTAAAGTACTGGCATGAGCAGGATATTCAATTTTAGCGCCGGACCGGCAATGTTACCGACCGAAGTTCTCGAGCGCGCACAACAGGAAATGGTGGACTGGAACGGTACCGGTATGTCTGTCATGGAAATGAGCCATCGTGGTAAAGAGTTCATGTCAATCGCGGAAAAGGCGGAAGCTGATTTGCGTCAGTTGATGGCTATTCCTGATAACTACAAGGTGCTGTTCCTGCAAGGTGGTGCCAGCAGCCAGTTCGCAATGGTGCCAATCAATCTGCTAAATGGCAAAAAGACCGCTGATTACATGCTGACTGGCCAGTGGTCAAAGAAGGCGGTGTCAGAAGCTAACCGTTACTGTGATGTGAACCTGCTTACTGATACCAGTGCGTCTAATTTCACCACGGTGCCGGAGGAAGATACGCTGGCCTACGACAAAGACGCTGCCTACGTTCACTATACGCCGAATGAAACCATCGTCGGTGTCGAATTTCCCTATATTCCGGATACTGGCGATGTGCCACTGGTTGCTGATATGTCTTCAAGCATCCTGTCGCGCCCGATCGATGTCAGCAAGTTCGGCGTGATTTATGCCGGTGCGCAAAAGAATATCGGTCCAGCCGGTGTTACTGTTGTTATCGTGCGTGAAGACCTGATTGGTAATGCGATGAAGTCGATGCCGGTCATGCTTGATTACAAAACACATGCGGATAATGGTTCCATGTATAACACGCCACCAACCTATAGCTGGTATCTGGCCGGCCTGGTGTTCGACTGGTTACTGCAAAAAGGCGGGCTTGAGGCCATGGCCGAAATCAACAAGACCAAAGCTGAGAAGCTGTACAGCACCATTGATAAGTCAGATTTCTATTCCAATCCGGTCGATGTTAACTGCCGTTCCTGGATGAATGTACCATTTATCCTGGCTGACGCTGATCTTGACGCGGTATTCCTCGAAGAGGCTGCGAAGCTTGGTCTGAAGACGCTGAAAGGCCATCGCTCAGTCGGTGGTATGCGTGCCAGTATCTATAACGCCATGCCTGCAGAAGGTGTCGATACGCTCGTCCAGTTCATGTGCGAATTCGAACACACCTACACCTAAGTCGATTGTGTACAGCTTAACCTGGTCAAATAATTCATGTACAAGATAAAAACATTTAACAACATTTCTGATAAAGGATTGTCACGCCTGCCCGCAAGCGACTTTGACATCAATCCTGACCATGACGCGCCTGATGCGATTATTCTACGTTCACACAAGTTACACGATTACCCGGTTCCCGATAGTCTGCAGGCTGTTGGACGCGCCGGTGCTGGTACCAACAACGTACCGGTAGCCAAGCTCAGTGAGAATGGCATTCCCGTTTTCAATGCACCGGGTGCCAATGCGAACGCGGTAAAAGAGCTGGTTATCGCCGGCATGTTGCTTGCTTGTCGCAATATTTGCCAGGCCTGGGAGTATGCATCGAATGTCGAAGGCACGCCGGAAGAACAAAACAAGGCGGTTGAAGACGGCAAGAAAAAGTATGTTGGTTACGAATTACCGGGGCGTACGCTGGGTGTCGTTGGTCTTGGTGCGATCGGTGTGCAGATAGCGAATGCAGCCGTGGCACTGGGCATGAAAGTTGTGGGTTTTGACCCGACGATTACCGTTAAAAGCGCCTGGAAAATGTCATCAGAAGTTGAAGAAATGCCAAGCCTGGACGAACTGGTTAAACAGGCTGATTTTGTGACTTTCCATGTGCCTTTGCTGGATGCAACCAAACACCTGATGAATGCAGATCGCATTGCGAGTATGAAACCAGGATCAGTTGTTATGAATTTTGCGCGTGATGGCATTGTCGATGATGATGCTGTACTGGCTGCGCTGGACAGTGGTCAGCTTGGCGCTTATGTCAGTGACTTTCCGGATGAAAAATTAAAGGGCAACAGCAAGGTCATTACCTTGCCTCACCTGGGCGCATCCACAGCAGAGGCAGAGGAAAACTGTGCCATCATGGTGGCAGACCAGATCAAGGATTTTCTTGAAAACGGCAATATTCATAATTCTGTGAATTTTCCGGAAATCAAGCTTGCGCGACTCGGTGAATCTCGCCTTGCTGTAGCCAATGAGAACCGCCCGGATATGGTGGGTCAGATCTCACACGTACTTGGTGAGGCTAATGTGAATATTCATCACATGAGGAATGAGTCCCGTGATGGAATTGCGTATACCTTGATGGACCTTGATAATCGCATCGATGATGCTGCAATATCAAAGATACGAGAAATTGATGGCGTACTGAATGTTCGCCTAATATAAACCTGACTTGTATCTATGGCCGACAAAGACCCGCTTGCTGATATTCGAAAACGCATCGATGAAATCGATGAAGCTGTTCAGAAGCTGGTGTCAGAACGGGCTGAATGTGCGCGTACGGTTGCTGAAATCAAACAGGCGCACGGTGATACCGAACATTTCTACCGGCCAGAGCGTGAAGCACAGGTTTTAAGGGCCGTACAGGATCGTAACCAGGGTCCATTATCAGACGATGCCATCGCGAGTATTTTCCGTGAGATCATGGCTGTTTGCCTGGCACTGGAAAAACCGCTCAAGGTCAGTGTTCTCGGGCCGGAAGGCACCTACACGCACGCAGCGGCAATCAAGCACTTTGGCAGCCAGATAGAAGCCGAACCAGTTTCGAGTATCGAAGAAGTGTTTCGACTGGTCGAGGCGGGTGGTGCAAACTTCGGCGTTGTACCCATCGAGAACTCCAGTGAAGGTGTTGTAAATCATACCCTGGATCTTTTCATGAAATCTTCGCTGACCATCAGTGGCGAAGTGACCCTGCGTATTCGACACAACCTGATGAGCCGGGAAACCGAACTGGCAAACATCCAGCGTGTCTATGCGCATCAGCAGACACTCGCACAGTGTCGGCTCTGGCTTGACACGAATCTGCCCAATGTTGAACGGGTCGCCATACGCAGTAACAGTGAAGCCGTCATCCTGGCTGCTGATCAGCCGGGTTCTGCTGCTATTGCCGGTGAGACTGCATCTGAACTCTATAACCTGCCCATCCTGAATGCCGATATCGAAGATGAACCGGACAATACAACGCGTTTTGTTGTAATCGGCCATTACCAGTCACCGCCCAGTGGTAATGACAGAACCAGCCTGCTTGTGTTTGCACACAACAAGGCGGGATCCCTGTACAGCCTGTTAGAGCCTCTGGCCAAGCGCAACATCAGCATGAGTAATATCGAATCCCGACCATCGCGCCGTGGTGTCTGGGAATACGTGTTCTTTATTGATGTGGACGGGCACCGCGACGATAAGAACGTAGCTGATGCGATTGCAGAAATAGAACAGGCATCTGCGAAGGTGACTGTGCTTGGCTCTTATCCCCAGGCAGTCATTTAGCTCATTATGTCCAGTTCGCTGAAGAAGCTGGCAGCACCCGGTGTACAAATGCTGCAACCTTACCTTCCGGGTAAACCGGTGGAAGAGCTCGAACGTGAGCTGGGTATTTCTGATTCGGTCAAGCTGGCATCCAACGAGAATCCATTAGGCCCAAGCCGCGAAGCCCTAATCGCGATTTCGCAGTGCTATAAACAAATTAATTATTACCCCGATGGCAGTGGTCATCTGTTATCGCAAAAACTGGCGGATCAACACGGTGTTGAACCAGGCTGTATTACTCTGGGTAACGGTTCCAATGATGTACTCGAGCTTATTGCGCGGGCATTCATCACACCTGAGCATTCAGCTGTGTATTCTGAATATGCTTTTGCCGTTTATCCCATCGTAGTGCAGGCAATTGGTGCCAAGGCCAACGTTGCTCCGGCATACCCACCATCTCATCAAACAATGCCACTGGGCCATGATCCAGATGCCATAATAAATAGTATTGATGCATCCACGCGTGTTGTATTCATCGCTAACCCAAATAATCCAACCGGCACATGGATGGATGTTGATACTATCAATGCATTGTTATCCAGGGTTCCATCCGATGTTATCGCTGTGCTCGATATTGCTTATTTCGAATACATGGATGACACCCTCAAGCCTGACATCAGGACATTGATAAATACATACGACAACCTCGTTATTACCTGCACATTTTCAAAAGTGTATGCACTCGCAGGACTGCGTATAGGCTACGGTATTTCTCATCCTGATGTGGCTGATATGCTGAATCGTGTTCGACAGCCATTCAATACCAACATGCTGGCGCAGGCAGCGGCACTGGCATCGCTTGATGATGTCGAGCATGTTAAAAAAAGTGTGGACATGAATAATCTCGGTAAAACATACCTGATGGCAGAACTAGCGACGCTTGGGTTGCGTTATTTACCGAGCATGGGCAACTTCATTACTATTGATCTGCAACGTGATGCACGGCCTGTTTATGATGACTTGCTTAATCAGGGCGTTATCGTTCGTCCGGTTGCGAATTACAACATGCCGAATTATTTACGCGTTACCATCGGAACACCTGAGCAGAATGTACGTTTTATTGCCGCGTTGAAAGAGGTTTTGAAATGACAGAGCCGCGGGTTAACACGGTATGTATCATTGGTACCGGCCTGATTGGAGGCTCGCTCGCGCTCGCGCTCAGGCAATCAGGTTTTTGCCAGACGATTACCGGCGCAGGTCGAACCGAATCGACACTGCAACAGGCTGTTGAGCTGGGTGTTATCGATCGCTATAGCAGCAGTATTGCAGAGGCAGCATCAGATGCAGACATCATTGTTGTTTCAGTTCCTCTGGGTGCTATGCGTGCAGTCTTCGAACAGATTGAACAAGGTAAAACTGACAATACGGTGGTGACCGATGCCGGTAGTGCCAAGCAAAGTGTGATCAGGGATGCCGAGGCAGTTTTTGGGATTGGCTTCCACGGCTTTGTCGCAGGTCATCCGATTGCGGGCACCGAAAAAAGTGGTGTCACTGCTGCATTTGCAGAACTGTACCAGCAGCGGCGCGTTATTCTGACACCCACGCAAAACTCGAGCACTGAAGCCGTCGGTCTTGTGCGATCGATGTGGGAAGCCGCTGGTGCAGAAGTCGAACTCATGGATGCGGCGCATCATGACCTGGTGCTTGCAGGCACCAGTCACTTGCCGCACTTGCTCGCATTCGGTCTTGTCGATTGCCTGAATAACATGGAAGACGTTGATGAAATATTTCGTTTTGCAGCAGGCGGCTTCCGTGACTTTACCCGTATCGCATCCAGTGACCCGGTGATGTGGCGCGATATCTGCTTACATAACCGTGAAGAAGTCATGGGCATGATGAAACGTTACCGAGATGAGATGGACGATATTTACCAGGCGCTTGAAGATAAAGACGGTGAAAAACTGAAACAGATATTCACCAAAGCAAAAAAAGCACGTGATGCTTTTTGTGGTTGATTTTTTTACCGCAAAGACGCAAAGAACGCAAAGATTCTTATTCTAAGTCGTGTATAACTGATTCTCTGAATTAATATTGTTTATGAAGAACGGATCAGCAAACCATGTTTATAAAAAAACTTTGCGACCTTCGCGCCTTTGCGGTGAGTATTTTTTAGATGAGTTATGAAATTTATAGTTAATAATGGCGGCAAGCTGACAGGCAACATACGCGTACCCGGCGATAAATCCATTTCGCATCGTTCCATCATGTTTGGTTCGCTCGCCGAAGGCACCAGTACCATCACGGGTTTTCTCGAAGGCGAGGATAGTCTGAACACGCTGCGTGCTTTTCGTGCAATGGGTGTTGATATCGAAGGGCCGGAGAACGGGCGTGTTGTGATCAATGGTGTCGGCATGAACGGACTGTCTGATCCCGGCAAACCCCTCGATGTGGGTAACTCGGGTACCTCGATGCGATTACTGTCTGGTTTACTTGCCGGCCAGGCTTTCGACATCGAACTCACTGGTGACACCTCGCTGTCAAAGCG
>JARFRD010000203.1 GCA_029287435.1 Gammaproteobacteria bacterium | reverse complement strand
GCCCTGAATGGCGGGTCACAGTCAGGTACCTTCAGAATCTGTGACTCTCGAGGACGCAAGGTAAATGCCGATGGTGCAACCACCGTTGCGCGTGCAGTAGTTTTAAGTTTGAGTGGCAAGGTACATACCAGCAAACAATTGACGGATATTCCATCTTGTCCTTAGGTTCAGGTCATGAATATGTTGAATAACAAAATCAAATCAGGACAACAGGGTTTCACCTTAATAGAGGCGCTGGTTGCGTTTTTGATTCTTTCGATAGGTATGCTGGGCATCGCTTCTTTGCAAACGATGTCACTGAAATCGGGTCATACCGCTGCCATGCGTACTGCAGCAGTGCTTAAAGTAGATGAGATCCTGGAAAGCATGCGTTCGAACCCGGCAGTCTTGCTGAACTATGCTGCAGGCACTGCTGATATGGGCATCGATAACGGTTGTAGTCAGACAACGGTTGCAGCGGCCAATTGTACACCTGCACAGATGGCACAGGATGAGCTGTTCCGCTGGAAAAATTCATTAACGGATGCGCTGCCAAACAATGCAGGCACCACGGCTTCTGTTGTGGTGACGCCGCCTGTACCACCACAAACAATGACGAACGTTGTAGTAACAGTGAACTGGAGTGAGCGAGATCCTGAAACGGGTGGTGCAGCAACAATGAATTACTCGGTTTCGGTTGAACTCTAAGTTAACGGGATGCTTAATAATGACTAATGCCAGCTACAAATTACGCATCGATAACCAGAGAGGCTTCTCTCTGGTTGAAATGATGATAGCTATGATGATTGGCATCATCATCCTGGGCGGTATCATGACCATGTATACCAATACCCGTGATGCACAGCGAAGCAGCGAGGACCAGATTGGCCTTGTCTCCGATGCGCGTTTTGCACTTGAAACCATTGGTTACGACCTGCGTCATACCGGCGTGTTTGGTGGTAACAACCTGCCAACAACAATTGAGTGTCGCAAAGGTGGGCCATGCCCGACAGCATTGCCTGCGGTAACCGGTGATTGTAGTGCAGGCTGGGGCGTTGATATCGAATCATCCATATTTGGTGGCAACAATGTCGTGCCTCCCGGCTATACCTGTATCCTGAATGCGCAGCCAAATACCGATGTGCTGGTTGTGCGCTATGCTGATTCCAATCCCGTAGTAACCACGAGCCTGGTTAACGGCACTATTTATGTGCGTAGTAACTACCAGGCGGGTCAGGTATTTGCAGGTACCGCCCAGCCGGTCATTCCGGATGATACGGGTGCCCTGACCAACAATCATCAGCTGTATTCACGCGCCTATTATATTGGTAATTTTACCAATACACCGGGCGACGGTATTCCATCGCTGCGCCGTGTCGACCTGGTTAATGGTCCCGCGGTTCAGGACCAGTTGATTTTGCCCAATGTCGAAAACTTCCAGGTGCAGTATGGGGAGGATCTCGACTCAAATGGCACGGTTGATCAGTTTGTAAATGCAGATGCGGTTACCGATTTTAGCAAGGTGTATGCAGCGCGTTTGTGGGTGCTGGTGCGTACTGATCGTACCGAGAAAGATCTGAATACCAGTGCAAACTACACGATTGCCGGACAGAATATTGCAATCCCCGATGATGATTATCGCCGTTTACTGGTGAGTAGCGTGATCAAGATGCGCAACATGGTCAGGGTTGATGAGCTCGATGCAGCTGGTTCAGGGAGCTAAAACATGAAAATGAATATTCAACAGTTTAATAAGCAAGGTGGTGCGGTGTTGATGATGGCGCTGGTGTTGCTGACTGTGCTGACATTGATCGGTGTTTCATCAATGAGTTCGTCAACACTGGAGCTGAAAGTGTCAAGTAACACGCAGCAACATGATGTTGCGTTTCAGGCGGCACAGAGTGTGATCGATATTACCGCGTCTGAAGATCCATTGAACACAAATAACTACCAGGTTTTCAAAGTTGATCCGAATGATCCTGCCTACGAACAGATCATTAACTATGCCTCATCCGATGGTAAAGGTACTGCGCAGTCAGCCACGACCTGGGTTGGGTGTAAGAAGAATATTGGCAGCAGCCTGGAAGAAGGTAAGGCGCCCGCTTCAAATTTTTTCAATGTTAGAGCAACCGGGCAAACAGCAACGGGTTCTGCAATGTCAGTGCAGATGCAGGGTTTGCGTTTCCCGTCAGCAGCTTGCGCGATTGATCTGTAAGTATCGGTCTGGTTAAGGGCAAGTAAGAGTTATAGAAAAGGTGATAGTCATGCGAGCATTAAAATTTATACCGATAGTTATTGCGCTGTGTTATGGCGCTTCCGTAAGCGCAGAATCTTTTACTGGTGGCAAATATCTATCACGGAGTGCGGCCGTAAATGAAGAGAAAGTCTGGTATTACCCGTTTGAAATTGGCGAGTTGCATATCAAGCTGGCCAATGACGGCACGGGCATCATTAAAGACGTTACATGCACGGATTGTGATTACAAGTTTGTGAAAATTACACCTGATACCGTGGTGTATGTGAACGGTATCAAGCGCGATTTGCTGCTGGCACGTGAGCGTGCAGGCAAGCAGGCTTTTATTGAATTTAATAAAGACACGGCCGAGGTCGCAACAATTAACTGGGCCGAGTAACTGCCATCAGTGCAACAAGACTGATAGTACCGCGACAGGCAAGGTAGAGAGTAAGAGGTATTCGAGATGGACATGAAATTCAGAATCAAACCAATAGCAGCAGGCATGGCGTTTATCGCTTATGCAAGCACGCCAGCAATCGCGGAAGATATCGAGATTTATACCAGGGCTAATTTGGGTGCCGCAACTGTGCAGCCAAATGTGGTTTTCGTTATTGATACCTCGGGCAGTATGGGCGCCAAGTTGAACGTGCCCGTTGCCTACGATTACACCAAATCCTATGCTGGTTGCTACGATAACACCAAGATTTATTATACGAACAGTGGTGCTTTACCCGACTGTACCAGTAAGGCCAAGTTCGATAAAGCGTCCAATACCTGTGATGCCTCATTGCGGTTATACGACAAGGGTGTGGTGATCGATCCGATTGGTCCGTTGAAGAAGCAGGGTTTCTATGCTGACCAGATCGCCCAGTTCAACAGCAAGAAAAAAATCTGGCAGGCTACGTCCAGTAAAAACGCAGCGGAAGAAGCTTACCTGATTGAATGCTATACCGATTCGGGTGTGCACGGCGAGACCGATACCAGCAAGCCGTATATTATCGATAAAACGGGCTGGACCAGTACAGCGCCAGCCGTTCCATCCGTGCCGCACCAGGTGTGGGCTGATGGTGATAACAGCCTGCAATGGTTTGACGGCAACTACCTGAACTATCGTAACGATGCTTCGGTTGGTACCACATCCGAGACTCGTATGCAGATTGCGAAGGATGCAGTCGAAGCGATCGTGACGGTGAACAACAACATTAACATCGGCCTGATGCGCTTTGATGGCTCGAGTTCAAACGGGGGCTACGAGGGTGGTGCGGTCATGTACCCGGCGCTGGATGTCAAAGCCAGTCGTAACGATTTTAACTCACGCCTGAAAGTCATGACCGAGGGTGGTTATACGCCGCTGGGTGAAACTTACTACGAGGCATTGCGGTATATTGGTGGTAAGCAAATTGTCTACGGCGATCTGGCGAATCCATCCAACCAGACTGGTACCAAGGAAAACGGTAATCCGACATATTATGAGACGCCAATTACTCACGAGTGTCAGAAGAACTACATTATTTACCTGACCGATGGAGCGCCGACACGTGACTACCTCGACAAGGATTTACGTGAAGACCTGACCGGCTTTGATGCCAACTCATGTAATACCGATTCCGATCCGGGTAATACCTCTGATTTCATCAGGTACAACCTCGATGCCGATGATTCGGCCAATTCTACCCGTGACCATTGTCTGGATGAGCTCGCAGGCTGGGCAAAGAATAACGACGTAGCAGAGCGCAGTTTCGCTGCGCACGACGGTAGGCAAACGATTACGACATATACCGTTGGCTTTGACTTTTCAAAAAGCCCGAATGATGTCGACAAGGCAGCACTGAGACTGCTGCAAGATACGGCAGTAGCCGGTGGTGGCGCTTTCTATGAAGCTTCGAGTAAAGATAGCCTGCTGGGTGTATTTAATGAGATTCTGGCAGAAATTCTTGCTGTCAATACCACGTTCTCATCTCCAGCCGTGTCGGTTAACGCCTATAACCGTGCGACCAACCTGGATGACCTTTACTTCTCGCTGTTTAAACCGGCTGAAGGTTCTCACTGGGACGGTAACCTGAAGAAATACAAGCTGGCGACCGTGCTTAATGCACAAAACGAACTGGTACCTGAAATTCAGGATGCACTGGGTCAACCGGCAATTAATCCAAACTCCGGTTTCTTTACCGATACCGCGGTCAGCTTCTGGACATTGCCAGCTGATTCACCTGATGGTGCTGAAACCGCACTCGGTGGTGCGGCTGGAATGCTGGGTACTTTACCCATACGCAACGTCTATACCTTCACCGGTGTTTACAATGACATCGCAGGTGTCTCAACGCCGGATAATGGTGTGCTGACTTCGGGTACAAATGAACTGGACAAGTCTAATGCGTTAGTCACTGATGCCATGCTGGGTGTGACTGGCCTGCCTGAGATCTTCACCGGTGTGCCATATCGCGATACCCTGCTCGACTGGGCCTATGGTAAGGATGTGCTGGGACCTGTTCCTGATGCGCCGCGCCGTATCATGGGTGATCCGCTGCATGCTGAACCGGCGTTGATCCAGTATGGTGAATACCCGAATGGCGATCCAGACCTGGTGTCCTACATGGCTACCAATGATGGTTACCTGCATGCGATTGATACGATAACCGGCCAGGAACTCTGGGCCTTCGTGCCGCAAGAGTTGCTGCCAAATCTGAATATCATCTTTGAAGACACGGGTGTTGCCGGTAAATCCTACGGTCTCGACGGTAACGTCGTACCGTGGATTAAGGATGCGAACGCTGATGGTGACCTGAATGATGCTGGTGATCATGTATACCTGTACATGGGGCAGCGCAGGGGCGGTAGTGATATCTTCTCGATTGATGTCAGCAAGCGTGACAATCCAAAGTTACGCTGGGTAATCAAGGGCGGTACCGGTGATTTCGCTGAAATGGGACAGTCCTGGTCTAACCCGAATGTGGAACGCGTCAAGCTTGCGGGTGTTACCAGGAATGTACTGATCTTCGGTGGTGGTTACGACACAGCACAGGATACTGTAAGTGTACGTACACCGGATTCCGTCGGCCGTAGTGTGTATATCGTTGATGCCGATACCGGAGCCTTGTTATGGCGTGCAGGCCCGGATGCGGGTGCAGATCTGCAGCTGACTGACATGCAGTACAGTATCCCTGGTCGCATCAAGCCGATTGATGTTGACAGTAATGGCTATGTTGATCAGCTCTACTTTGGTGACATGGGTGGCCAGTTGTGGCGTTTCGATATTGAGGAAAGTGACACGACTTCGAACCTTTCATCATTGATTACAGGCGGTCGTATCGCAGATTTTGCCGTGGATAACTCGATTCCGGATACGCGTCGTTTCTACTATCCTCCGGACGTTGCGCTGATCATCGAGAGTGGTCAGTCGCCTTACCTGTCAATTGTTGCAGCTTCCGGTTACCGTGCACATCCACTGGATCAGAACATTATTGATCGTATGTACATGCTGCGTATGGATGATATTTATAATGCACCTTCAAGCTATAACACGATTACCGAAGCCGATTTGTTTGACACCACGGACAACCTGATCGGACAGGGTACGGATACTCAGAAAGCCGCGGCTGTTACCAATCTCAGTGCTGCTGAAGGCTGGTATATCACCTTTGATGAACTGGATGGTTCATTGATTGGTGAAAAGGCGCTGGCTGAGCCCCTGATCCTGGGCGGTGTTGCCCTGGTAACTACTTACATTCCAGAGGATCTGACGCCGAATGCAAATTCATGTGTACCCAAGGAAGGTACCGGTACGCTTTACTTTGTTAACGTAACCGATGGTACGCCGACATTCAATATCGCTGGTACAGTTGATAAGACGCGTGAAGACCGCAAGACTTATCTGAAACGTGGCGGTATTCCACCATCACCTTCCGTGATTATCACCGAAGGCGGTACACCTTCACTTTGTATCGGTACTGAGTGTGCAAGCGCCAACCTGAACCTTGATTTGCAGAAAATGTACTGGTACGAAGTTGAACAATAAATAAAAAGCCTGAATTAAAGGTAGGTATAACTATGAACAAGTATAATGGATTCACTTTGATCGAGCTGATGATCGTGGTTGCAATCATCGGTATTATTAGCGCGATTGCATATCCAAGCTATGATGACTATATGAAGAAGTCACGTCGTTCAGATGCCAAAGTGGGTTTGACTGCAATGGCGGACAAGCAGGAGCGCTTTTATCTGCAAAACAATACGTATACAAACAATACCGCTAACGTAGGCGGCACAGCTACTGATGAGAACTGGTATGTGCTGTCGATTGACAGTGCTGACGTCAATGGCTTTGCACTGACTGCAACAGCTGTTGCAGGTGGCCCACAGGCCGCGGATACCACGACATCAGCGGGTAACTGTACTGTACTGAAGCTGGATTCGACCGGCGCCAGGACCCCCACGGCGTGCTGGTAGTAAAACAGCTGCCAGATATATAAAGGGCTGAGTTTTACTCAGCCCTTTTTTATTTCACATAGCTAACCAGGTCGTTAGTGATGCTGTTTCAGTTTACTCTCAATTCCCGGGGTAGCTGGAACTGAACATTTTCCGTTTGACCACCGTTCTGGATCACGCTGGCGTTATACTGTTTTTCCAGCTTGTTAATCACTTGTTGTACCAGGATTTCCGGCGCTGATGCCCCGGCTGTGACGCCGACAGCGTTTACTGAATCGAACCATTCATTTTTGATATCTTCGGCGCCGTCTATGAGATAAGCCGACACTCCCTGTTTTTCAGCGAGCTCACGCAGACGATTGGAGTTTGAGCTGTTAGTGGAACCAAGAACCAGGAAGACATCGACTTTGGTCGCGAGGTTGCGCACCGCGTCCTGGCGGTTTTGCGTGGCATAACAGATGTCATCCTTGCGCGGGCCACTGATGTCAGGGAAGCGTGCACGCAGTGCATCGATAATCAGCCGTGTGTCATCGACGGATAAAGTGGTTTGTGTGACATAGGCCAGGCTCGATGGATTCTTTACTTGCAGAGATTCAACATCATCGATGGTCTCGACCAGGTAGATATTGCCGCCATGCACATTGTCATACTGTCCCAGTGTACCTTCGACTTCCGGGTGACCGGCATGACCAATCAGGATGACTTCTTCAGCATCGGTTGCGTGCCTGGAGACTTCGAGATGCACCTTGGTTACCAGCGGGCAGGTTGCATCGAAAACTTTTAACTGCCTTTGTTCGGCGTTTTTGCGAACGCTTTGCGGGACACCGTGGGCGCTGAAGATGACAGTAGCGCCGTCTGGTACTTCATCGAGTTCTTCTACGAAGACGGCGCCTTTTTTTGCCAGATCGTCGACAACATAGCGGTTATGTACAACTTCGTGGCGTACATAAATGGGCGCACCAAACAGTTCCAGAGCGCGCTCGACAATCTCGATTGCGCGGTCGACACCGGCACAGAATCCTCTTGGCGTGGCGAGGTATATATCCATGTTTATGTTTCGGTTATATTTGAATGGGTATTATCAATGTCGATGATTTCAACCGTAAATACCAGTTCCTGCCCGGCTAACGGGTGATTAAAATCGACTTCTGCTTCACTATCCTTGATTGATAACACAGTGCCGGGGATTTCTTCACCATCGGGTGCTTCGAACACGAACACAAGGCCGGGCTCAGGGTTGAGATCCTCAGGAAAGTCAGATAATGGCATCATGTGAACATTATCTTTATCACGTAAACCAAAGCCCTGTTCCGCTGTAAGTGTGAGCGTTTGTTTATCCCCCGCCTCAAGGCCATATAGTGCCAGCTCCATGCCTTCGGTAAGTATGCCCGAGCCCATCTCGACTTCTACGGGCTCATCGTCAAAGCTGCTCTCGATAATGGTGCCATTGGTCAGGCCCAGGCTGTAATGCATTAACAGCAGGCTGTGCATATCGATTTTTTCAGTAGCGTTGTTGTCCATGGCTTACTCGTTTGTGTCCCTGTGTTTGAACATGTCGATGATAAGAAAAGCCGCACCCAGGGAAATGGCCGAGTCTGCAATATTAAAGGCCGGATAGTGATACGTTTTATAGTACACATCGATGAAATCAATAACATGGCCATACAGCGCACGATCGATCAGGTTGCCAATGGCGCCGCCAAGAATTAGCGCAAGTCCTGTGACCAGGAAGATGCGTTTGCCTTCTTCTGATCTGGAAAGCTGGCGCAGCCAGACGACAAGCGCAATGCTGATGCCCAATGACAGTATCATGAAGAACCAGCGTTGCCAGCCGCCAGCGTTACTTAAAAAGCTGAAAGCAGCACCGCGGTTATAAACCAGTGTCATATTCAGGCCTTCAAAAATGTTAACCGGACGATGTCGGATCAACATGTCTTCTGCCAGGTACTTGGTAATCTGGTCGAAAATGACGACCACTGAGCTCAGCCAGATCCAGTGCATACGTGAGTGCCTTTATGCGTAGTGCCTGGTTTCACCATCACTGGCAACATTTTCAACACAACGTCCACACAGTTCAGGGTGCTCCTTGTTGTCGCCTACGTCAGCACGATGGTGCCAGCAACGCACGCACTTATCGTTTGTGGAAGCTTTGGCCAGAATGTGAATCGTGTTACCGTCGCCGACAGTCGCTTCTATGGCATCGCCGGGCATATCATCTGGCGCACTGACCTGTGCTTCCGAAGTGATCATGACGAAACGCAGTTCATTTTCCAGCCTGTTCAGGTTCTGCTGTAACTCACCGTTACAGTAGAGAGTGACCTCGGCATCCAGCGATGAGCCGATCTTGTTATCGACGCGCAGGGCTTCCAGTTGTTTGCTCACGGTCGAGCGTGTTTGCAATACCTGCTGCCAGAACTCCATGTTCATGGCTTCATCATCATTCAGGGAGAACAGCCCCTGGTACCAGTTTTCCAGCTGTACCGATTCGCTGCGTTTAGCGGGCATGGCCTTCCAGACTTCGTCAGCAGTAAAACTCAGTATCGGCGCCAGCCAGCGGCACATGGCTTCGGCGATGTGATACAGCGCCGTTTGTGCAGAGCGGCGTGCAATACTGTCCGGTTGCGTGGTGTACTGGCGATCCTTGATGATATCCAGGTAGAAACCACCCATGTCAACCGAACAGAAGTTATGTAATTTCTGGTAAATGATATGGAAGTTATACGCGGTGTAGGCCTCGATAATTTCCTGTTGCAGTTCGTTGGCACGCGCCACGGCCCAGCGGTCGAGCGATAACATGTCGCTGTTATCAACCATGTGTTGTGCCGGATCAAAACCATTCAGGTTGGCGAGCAGGAAGCGAACGGTATTACGAATACGGCGATAGGTATCGGCCGTACGTTTAAGAATTTCATCCGATACGGTTATCTCTGCACTGTAGTCGGTACTCGCGACCCATAAGCGCAGAATGTCTGCGCCCAGCGAGTTCATGATTTTTTGCGGTGCCACCACGTTGCCCATCGACTTCGACATCTTGTGGCCTTTGGCGTCAACGGTAAAGCCGTGCGTGAGTACGCTGCGATAAGGCGCACAACCGTTCATCGCTACCGAGGTCAGCAGCGAAGACTGGAACCAGCCGCGGTGCTGGTCTGAGCCTTCGAGATAGAGGTCAGCCGGGAATGGCATGCTTTCATTTTTACCCAGCACACAGGCATGCGTTACACCCGAGTCGAACCAGACATCGAGTGTATCCATGATCTTGTCATAGTATTCGGCGTCATCGCCGATCAGTTCCTTCGGATCGAGCTCGAACCAGGCATCAATACTGTCTTTTTCAATACGTGCAGCAATCTCCTGTATGAGTTCGTTGGTATCCGGATGCAGCTCCCCGGTTTCCTTGTGTACGAACAGGGTAATGGGTACGCCCCAGGTGCGTTGACGCGAGATGCACCAGTCAGGTCGACCGCTGACCATACCTTCGATACGTGCCTGGCCCCAGTCAGGAATCCAGGTCGTTTGCTTGATGGCCTCTTCGGCGGCGTCACGCAGGCCATTCTGATCCATGCTGATAAACCACTGCGGCGTAGCACGGAAGATGATCGGTGTTTTATGGCGCCAGCAGTGCGGGTAACTGTGCTTCATCTTTGCGTGTTTGAGCAAGACACCTTTTTCTTCCAGTGTTTCGAGAATGGCCTTGTTGGCCTTGCTCACGTGCATGCCGGCGAACAGTTCGGTATCCGGCAGGAACACGCCATTACTGCCGACCGGGTTATACACTTCGAGGTCATAACGCATGCCGACTATATAGTCATCCTGGCCATGGCCGGGGGCGGTATGTACGGCACCGGTGCCCGCATCCGTGGTGACATGGTCTCCCAGGATCACCGGCACAGTACGGTTGTAGAACGGGTGTTGCAGTTGCAGGTTCTCAAGAGCACTGCCATTACATTCGCCGAGCACGGTGTAGTCTTCCATGCCATAACGCTGCAATGCGGATTCGGCCAGTGTGGCTTCGAGTAACAGGCGCAGCGGCTGGCCATTGAACTGGACCTGGATTAACTGGTAGCTGTGGTCCGGGTGCAATGCCACCGCCATGTTGGCGGGTAAGGTCCATGGTGTCGTGGTCCAGATAACCGCAGCGACATCGCCTTCACCGGCATCGATGCCACAGGCTTTGAGGAATGCGTCCTGATCAGCCGCCTTGAACATGACGTCGATCGCAGGTGATTCCTTGTCCTGGTATTCGACCTCGGCTTCAGCCAGGGCCGAGCCGCAGTCCAGGCACCAGTGTACGGGCTTGCTGCCCTTGTGCAGGTGGCCTTTCTCGATGATCTTGCCGAGTGAGCGCACGATGTCAGCCTCGAATGTCGGCTTCATCGTTAAATAGGGGTCGTCCCAGTCACCCAGTACACCCAGGCGTTTGAAATCCTTGCGCTGACCATCGACCTGTTTGCTCGCGTATTCACGGCATTTCTGGCGGAAGGTCTTTGCGTCGACCTTGTCACCGGCTTTACCGACTTTCTTTTCCACCATCAGTTCGATCGGCAAACCGTGGCAGTCCCAGCCAGGGATGTAGCGAGCGTCAAATCCGTCGATGGTGCGGCTTTTAACGATGATGTCTTTGAGGATTTTATTCACGGCATGGCCAATATGGATATCGCCGTTTGCATATGGCGGGCCGTCATGCAGCACGAAAGTTGGACGGCCTTTGGATTGTGCCCTGATTTTTTTATACAGCTCAATTTCTTCCCAGGCTTTGAGCATGTCCGGCTCGCGTTGAGCCAGGTTGCCGCGCATGGGGAAGTCGGTATGGGGTAGATTCAGGGTGCTCTTGTAATCAGTCATCGATGGCTATCACTATTTGTTACTCAAACTTGCATGTATTTCTCGCGCATGATCGCAATCCAGCTCAATTTGATCCTTGAGCTGGTCAAAGGATTCAAATTTCATTTCGTCGCGTATTTTATGATGAAACGATACGCAGACATTCAGACCGTAAATGTCTTTATTAAAATCAAACAGGTGTACTTCCAGTTGTTCGCGGACACCGTCCACGGTTGGTCGTTTGCCAATATTGGCCACGCCCCTGACATCGCCCAGTGTTTCGGCGCACAGGGTGACAACGTAGACACCACTGAGCGGTATGGCGGCCCGGTTCAGTCGAATATTGGCTGTTGGAAACCCAATCGTACGCCCGCGTTTGTCACCGTGAGCAACTCTGCCGCAAATGCGGTATGAGCGCCCAAGCATCTGCTTTGCATCATCAAGGCGATTCTGCAGCAGGGCTTCGCGTACCCCGGTGCTGCTGACGCGCATATTATCTACGCTGTGGGTTGATAATGCCATGACTTCGAAGCCATATTGCTTGCCGGCAGCCTGCAGAAAATCGAAATCACCACGGCGGTGTTTACCGAAGCGGAAGTCATCACCTATCAGCAGAACTTTTACGTCCAGCGCTTCGACCAGAATCCTGGCGACAAACTCTTCAGCCGTCATTTGTGAGAGTTCATCATTGAAGCGCAGAATCAACAGCCTGTCCGGTTTGATGGATTCATCGAGCTCAGCCATGGCACGGTATTTCTCGCTGGTGCTATTCAGTCGCGGCACGGGCTGACCACCGGCGAAAAACTCATGGGGCAGCGGGTCGAAACTCATCAGGCATGAAGGCACATTGTTCTCACGTGCCTGCTCGGCAAGAAGTTTCAGCAGTGCCTGGTGGCCCAGGTGTACGCCATCAAAGTTACCGATGGTGAGTGCACAGCCGCGATGCTCGGGCTTCAGATTGTGCAGGCCGCGAATGATATTCATGAGTGCTTTTGCCTGAGCTGGCCTGGACGGACGCCGCTGAGCAACAGGATGCTGAAATAGATGGCTGCGGCGATACCTATAATCATCGCCAGCTGAGCTGCGCGGCCCAGGATGCCGAGCTCGGACCAGGTCTCGAGCGCCGGTGTCATCATTACCAGGTAGACCCCCATGCCGCTGCAGGCCAGCAGTATCTGCAGGCTCAGTTTTGCCCAGCCCTGAAGCGGGCGGTACACATCCGCCTGGCGCAGACCCCGGTACAACAGGATGGCATTGATGTACGCGGAACAGGTTGTGGCCAGTGCCAGGCCGACGTGCGGTGCTTCGTACTGCAGCATCACCATCGGCACCACGAAGGCAACATTGAGCACCATGTTGCTGACCATGGCCTTGATCGCAATTTTTACCGGTGTTTTCGTGTCCTGGCGTGAGTAGTAGCCGGGTGCCAGTACCTTGATCAGGATGAAAGCCGGCAGTCCCAGCATATAGGCCATCAGGCTCAGACTGGCCATGTAGGTATCAGTCGTATCAAAACCGCCATGCTGGAACAACGTGGCCAGTATCGGGCCGGCGAGCAATAACAATCCGACACAGGCAGGGATCGCCACCAGCATCACCAGCTTCATCGCCCAGTCCAGGGTGTGATTAAAGTGGTCGCTGGATTCATTGGCATGGTGCCTGGATAGTGCTGGCAGGATGACCGTCGCGATCGCGATGCCCAGGATACCCAGCGGAAACTCAAGCATGCGGTCAGAGTAGTACAGCCAGGTGACGCTGCCGATGGCCAGAAACGAGGCAATAATGGTGTCCAGTAGCAGGTTGATCTGCGCCACCGAGGAGCCGATCACTGCAGGCAGCATCAGCCGCAGGATCTTGCGCACACCTTCGTGCGCACGCTTGAAGCGTGGTACGGGAACCAGTCCGAGCTTGAGCAATGCTGGAAACTGGATCAGCAGTTGCAGCAAACCCGCGACCGCAACACCCCATGCCAGCGCCATCAGCGGCTCGTCAAAGTAGGGCGCCAGCCATAACGCGGCGGAGATCAGGCACAGGTTCAGGATCACGGGTGTGAACGCCGGCAACGCGAACTTGTTATAGCTATTCAGGATACCGCCAGCAAAGGCCACCAGTGCGATGAAAAACAGGTACGGAAAGGTGATGTGCAGCATATCGGCGGTTAGGTCGAAGCGTTCGGGCTCATCCCAGAAGCCGGGCGCGAACAGGTAGACCAGCAGCGGTGCAGCGAGCGAGCCCAGGGCCGTGATCAGCAGCAGAATACTGCCCAGGGTGCCGGCGACATGGTCGATAAGGTCGTGCAATGCTTCCGGGCTGCGTGTTTCCCTGTACTCGGAAAACACTGGAACGAAAGCCTGCGAGAATGCGCCTTCGGCAAACAGGCGGCGCATGAAATTAGGGATTTTGAAGGCGATCAGAAACGCGTCAGTACCGCCACTGACGCCGAATACCGTCGCCAGTGTAATATCCCGGATCAGGCCAAAAACGCGCGAAAGCAGGGTCATACCACTGACGGTCAGTGTAGAAACCAGCAATTTGATACTCAGCGCAGCTCTCCCATGGCAGCCAGTTATGAGCTGGCCGGGTTGTTAAGTTCGGTTTGATCCGGTTCGGGCCTGAATCCTGGCCAGTCAGGTACCCGCCATTTCTTTAGCGACGGGTCATAAAGGGGCACATTTTAGCGAAAAATGATTGACAAAACCGGGTGAAACTGGCAATTTACGCGCTCTTTTTTTCAAGGTTAGAGAAACGTGGCAAATTCACCTGGAGCAAAAAAACGCGCCCGTCAGGCCGTTAACCGTCGCGCCCATAACGTGGGCATGCGTGCAATGATGCGTACCAGCATCAAGAATGTTTATTACGCTGTAGAGAAGGGCGACAAGGCTGCTGCAGAGGCTGCTTACAAGGCTGCTGTTCCAGTGATAGATCGTATGGCTAACAAGGGCCTGATCCACGCCAACAAGGCTGCGCGTCATAAAAGCCGCCTGAATCATCACGTGTATAACATGTGATCTGACTGACGCTGATCTAAATACAAAAAGCCCCGCTTCGCGGGGCTTTTTGTTTTCAGCCACAGTGCACACAGAGTTTTTGTTTGCATGGCGAAACCCAAATGGCTGTAGGAGCGGCTTCAGCCGCGAATATTCCTTGTAGTAATGCGCAGATTCGCGGCTGAAGCCGCTCCTACGGTATTTTCGAACAAATTGTAAAAATGCTCTGTGCCTCTGTGGCAATAAATCTATATCAACACCAGATTATCCCGATGTATCAACTCGGGTTCATCAACATAGCCGAGCGCGCCTTCGATTGCATTCGAACTCAGACCCTTGATCTTGTTTGCATCAACAGATGAGTAGTTTACCAGGCCGCGTGCAATCTCCCGACCCTCGTGAGATACGCAGCTGACCATATCGCCACGGTTGAAGACCCCGGAAATCTCCGTTACACCGACCGCGAGCAGGCTAACACCGTCTTCAGTCAGGGCGTGGCTGGCACCCTTGTCCAGGTGTACCTTGCCTTTGACCACGAGGTGGCCGGCCAGCCACTGCTTGCGCGCTGCAATAGGTTCGGTTTTCGGGCTCAGCAGGGTGCCGAAACCGGTGCCATTGGCGATTTCGAGCAGTACATTCTCGCTATTGCCTGCAGCAATCAGGGTAGCAGCGCCTGAGCGCGCGGCACGCTGGGCTGCGGTTATTTTTGTGTACATACCACCGCGGCCCAGGGGGCTTCCCGAGCCCGCCATGCCCAGAATTTCAGGATCCATGGCATCGGCTTCACTGATCAGTTCAGCATCACTGTGTTGCCGTGGATCCTTGTTATACAGGCCTTGCTGGTCGGTGAGAATAATCAGTGCGTCGGCCTCGACCAGGTTAGCAACCAGGGCTGCCAGCGTGTCGTTGTCACCAAAGCGGATTTCGTCGGTAGCAACAGTATCGTTCTCGTTGATGATCGGGATCGCGCCGATACTCAACAGCGTACGCAGGGTACTGCGTGCATTCAGGTAGCGCTGGCGATCGGACAGATCATCGTGCGTCAGCAGCACCTGGGCGGTATGGATATCGTGCTGCTTGAAACAGGTTTCAAAGTGCTGAATCAAACCCATCTGACCCAATGCAGCGACTGCCTGCAGTTCGTACAGGGCGCGTGGGCGCTGCGTCATGCCAAGTCGAGCCATGCCTTCGGCAACGGCACCCGAAGAGACCAGCAGCAGTTCCTTGCCCTGACTGCGCAACTCGGCCATTTGCTCGGCCCAGTCATGGATCGCATCGGTATCCAGTCCTCTGCCTTCGTTGGTGATTAACGAGCTGCCGATTTTAATTACCCAGCGCTGCGAGCGGCCGAGTTCGGTGCGGTTAGTCATCTGTGCTCTCGTTATGGGCTTCGTGCCCGTAATCCAGGTGGTTCATGATGTCATATACAATTTCCTGCGTACCGGTTTTACCCAGTGCGGACATAGTGTACACCGGTCCTTTCCAGTCGAGGGCCTCGATTATTTCCTGTTTTTTCTGTTCCAGCTCTTCCGCGGATAACAGGTCGGTTTTATTCAA
>JARFRD010000080.1 GCA_029287435.1 Gammaproteobacteria bacterium | reverse complement strand
ACTCCCCCCCGAAGTTGATGGCCACTTTAGTGTTGCAAATATCCGTGACAGGACGCTGGTTATTATGTCGGATTCGCCTGTCTGGGCAACACGCTTGCGGCAGTTAGGTCCCCAAATCGTAAATATACTGCAAAACAACGGTAAAAAAAATCTGCTTCATATCCAGGTCTTCAGTCGACCGCCGAGTTCAGCCGTCGCGAGGCAGCCAGAACCGCCGCAGCAACCGGCCAGATCGCTGAGTCAGCAATCTACCGAGCTGATCAATCAGGCCGCCTCGTATATCGAAGATGAGAATCTGCGGGAGGCCATGTTGAAACTCGCAAAACGCGGTTCAAAACCAGAATCTGAAAAAAAATAGCCTGACAGATCAGGCCATTCCAGTATTTATCTTTTTTGCCTGAGGCAGGATTAGCTTGCTTGCAGTGGCTGCGTGTAGGAAATCGGTGAAGCGGCCTCTTCGTCTTCGAAAGTCACTTCTTCCCAGGCTGTTTTATCAGCACACAGGGCTTTGAGTAATTTGTTATTCAAGGCGTGGCCTGAGCGGTAGCCAGAGAAGGCACCAATCGAGCTATGTCCCAGTAAGTACAGGTCACCAATCGCATCCAGTATCTTGTGCTTAACGAACTCATCATCATAGCGAAGCCCGTCTTCGTTAAGCACGCGGTATTCATCAACAACGATGGCATTATCGATACTGCCACCAAGTGCGAGATTCTGCGAACGCAGGGCTTCAATGTCACTCATGAAACCGAAGGTTCTGGCTCGACTGACTTCTTTCACGAACGATGTCGTCGAGAAATCAATCTCTGCCTTGCGTGGTCGACCCTTGAAAACCGGGTGGTTAAAGTCGATGGTGAAGCTGACCTTAAAACCATCAAACGGATCAAAACGTGCCCACTTGTCTTTATCTTCAACAACAATGGATTTCTTGATACGGATGAAACGCTTGGGCGCTTCCTGCTCGGCAATACCGGCAGACTGAATCAGGAATACGAATGGTCCGGAACTACCGTCCATAATTGGAACTTCAGGCGCGCTGAGATCGACGTAAGCATTATCAATACCCAGCCCAGCCATTGCTGATAACAGATGTTCAACAGTAGACACCTGCACACCGTCAGCCTCCAGCGTCGTGGACAATGTTGTTGGTCCAACATTTTCAGCTGTCGCCTTGATCTCAACAGGGTCGCTGAGGTCGACCCTGCGGAATATGACGCCCGTATCCGGCGGTGCCGGACGCAATGTCATATATACTTTTTCGCCGGAATGCAGACCAACACCGGTGGCGCGAATCACATTCTTCAGCGTTCTTTGCTTGATCAAAGACCTGTTTCCTTTGCTCTAGAGGTGCACAAAACCTGGCACAATCGTGGAAATGTGCGACATTGTCACACAGATCACCACTAAAGTGAAAGCAATTTCTTCCACTTTCCCTTTATTTATAACACCTTACAGCACATTTTTCCCAATTATTCCGTGCATTTAGCACGGAAGCCCGATTCAGCAGCTCAGTCTGCCTGCCTGCGAAGAAACGCAGGAATATCCAGCAATTCTTCGTCGTACTCATCAATGGATTGCTGCTGCTGTTCCTTCTGGCGAATCACGGTTGGCTTATTGAGCTCATCGATGTCCAGCTCGCCGTCAGGTTTAACCAGGGTAGGCGTCTTTGGTTCTACCGGTACGCCTGCTGCACCCAGCCCGGTTGCAACCACGGTAACCCTGATCTGGTCATCCAGCATTTCGTCGATGGCAGTACCCATAACCACGGTAGCATCATCAGAAGAGAACGAGCTGATCACGTCACCGATATCCTGGAATTCACCCAGAGTCATATTGGCACCAGTGACATTCACCAGGATACCTCTCGCGCCGGAAAGGTTAACGTCTTCAAGCAGTGGGCTCGCGATCGCAGCCTGGGCCGCTTCAGTTGCGCGGTTTTCGCCGGATGATTTACCTGAACCCATCATTCCCATACCCATCTGCGACATAACCGTGCGCACGTCAGCGAAGTCAACGTTGATTACACCCGGGTTGGTGATCAGTTCAGTAATGCCCTGCACTGCGCCGCAAAGTACATCGTTGGCACCTTTAAAGGCATTCATCAGGTCGAAATCACGACCGTAAACATCAAGCAGCTTGTCATTTGGAATCGTAATCAATGAATCAACATGATGTGTCAGTTCCTTGATACCGTGCATGGCGATCTTCATGCGCGCACTGCCTTCAAATGCGAACGGCTTGGTTACAACACCAACAACAAGAATGCCCATCTCACGTGCCAGCTGAGCCACTACCGGTGCCGCACCTGTTCCGGTTCCGCCACCCATGCCAGCTGTGATGAACAGCATATCGGTATTTTCGATAGCCTCCTGGATAAGCTCGCGATCTTCCATTGCTGCCTGCTGGCCAACATCAGGGGTCGCCCCTGCACCAAGACCCTTGGTGATGTTACAGCCAATCTGCAATGATTTTGCATCGGTTACTTTGTTCAATGCCTGCGCATCAGTATTGGCACAGATAAAATCGACACCGTTTATACCACTGGCGACCATGTGATGTACGGCATTACCACCGCCGCCACCAACACCAATCACCTTGATTACAGCGTCTTGTGCTACAGAGTCCATAAGTTCAAACATAATATTTCTCCTCTGTAAAAATTATTGTTGTTGTGTACATTTTTTTATCCCGGTAATGTTTAATTAAAAGTTCCCCTGAAACCAGCTCTTCATCCTGTCGAACAATCCCTTGAAACCATCTTCCATTATTAGATGGCTTTGTCCTGAATCCCGGTGCTGATCACCGAACAGCAGGAGTCCAACGCCCGTTGCGTGTATCGGGTTGCTGACCACGTCAGACAGCCCGAATACATACTGTGGCAGTCCCAGTCGTACCGGGACATGAAATATTTCTTCAGCGAGTTCAACCACGCCTTCCATTTTTGAACTGCCGCCTGTGAGCACAACCCCGGCAGCAATCATTTCCTCGAAACCACTCTTGCGCAGTTCGGCCTGTACCAGGGAGAGCAGTTCCTCGTACCTCGGCTCGACAACCTCGGCCAGTGTTTGACGCGACAGTTTGCGGGGGGGGCGGTCACCCACACTGGGCACCTCGATGGTTTCCTCCGGATTCGCCAGCTGCCTGAGTGCACAGGCGTACTTGATCTTTATCTCGTTGGCATATTGCGTCGGCGTGCGCAGTGCAACCGCGATATCATTCGTCACCTGGTCACCGGCAATCGGAATAACAGCTGTGTGGCGAATGGCACCATCGGTAAACACCGCGATATCCGTTGTACCACCACCGATATCTACCAGGCAGACACCCAGTTCTTTTTCATCATCGGTTAGCACGGCATAACTCGACGCCAGCTGTTCAAGGATAATATCGTCAACATCGAGTCCGCAGCGGCGTACACATTTAATAATGTTTTGGGCAGCACCGACCGCACCCGTGACCAGGTGGACCTTGGCCTCAAGTCTTACACCCGACATGCCAATCGGTTCGCGGATGCCCTCCTGGTTATCGATAATAAACTCCTGCGGCAGGATATGCAGAATGCGCTGGTCTGCGGGTATAGCAACGGCGCGTGCTGCATCGATCACCCTGTCGAGATCACCGCTTGAGACTTCGCGTTCACGAATGGCAACGATACCGTGCGAGTTCAGGCTGCGGATATGGCTGCCGGCAATGCCTGCATAGACAGACTGTATCTGGCAACCGGCCATGAGCTCGGCTTCTTCAACAGCTCGCTGGATCGACTGAACGGTTGATTCAATATTGACCACAACACCCTTCTTCAGTCCTCGCGAGGGATGTGATCCCAGCCCGACGATCTCGATCTCACCCTCTGCATTGACCTCACCGACGATGGCCACCACTTTTGAAGTGCCGATATCGAGACCGATGATCATATTTTTATCTGACTTTTTCGTCATTACTCCACGCCCCTGTTGCGTGCATGCGTGTTGCCTGTTTTTATAATGATCAAATAATTACAAAACATTTGTATCCACTGCTGCCGTATTTTAAATACGTTATCCAGCTCTAGCCATAGCACTGAAGAACTATGCATGAATTTCTTTCACTTTTTTATTGATGCCACTCTGCTCACCATCATTTCCCTCTATCTCTTTCACCCGCATGGCAAAGCCATTGGGATAACGCAGATCGATGTATTGAGCCATATTGATGTCTGGTGCATTGCTGTTCGAAAAAACTTCGATAAAACGATTCAAGCGTTTATCGATATCGATGCGTCCAAGATGTAATTCAACACCGTTGGTCAAAAACATCGACCACGATCTGCGATCATCCAGGAACAGTTTTTCCACACCAAGATCCAGCGTCAGCAGTTGCTTGTGCAATTCAACAAGAAACGCCCACACCTTGTGATGCAAACCTTGCGGCCCACGCAGCACCGGCAGCTTCATATTCCTGTCAATCGTGTTCGGTTTGAACAGTTTGCCTTCACTGCTCAACAGCGCATCCTCATTCCAGTACGCGATAGCCTGTTTCTCCCTGACTTCAATTTTCAAGATTGATGGCCATTGACGACGCACGGACACCTCCTCTACCCAGGGTAAATCCAGCAGTGCATCTCTGACCCGGTCCAGATCCATCGTGAAGTAACCCTTATCCAGCGTTGGCGCCACCTGGTTGCGAATATCGTCTTGAGACAGATGAACAAAAGCACCGGCAATCTCAACACGCTCGATCGGCACTGCCTCATCCGAATACTGCGCTGTCAGGTACCAGCCGAATGCAACCACCACGGCTACCGATACCACGCCAAACCAGCGACGTAGCGCAGGCCGCATGGTATGTCTTTGCCTCCTGTTTCGCCTAGCGCCCATAGCTGCTCGCCAGTATTTCCAGCACCAGTTGATTAAACTCGATGCCTGCCTGTTTGGCCGCCATTGGCACCAGGCTGTGGTCCGTCATACCAGGTACCGTGTTTGCCTCGATCAACCAGGGATTGCCCGCTTCATCCAGCATGAAATCAACGCGCCCCCATCCTCTGGCATTGATGGCATCAAATGCTTCCAGCATGATATCCGCCAGTTTTGCTTCCTGCTGTTCATCAAGGCCGCATGGACAGATATAACGCGTATCATCCGACTGATACTTTGCAACATAGTCATAAAACGCACGGTCTGTTTCGAGCTTGATCATGGGCAATACCTTGCGGTTTAGAATCGCCGCCGTGTACTCACCGCCGGTGATCCATTTCTCTGCTATCACCGTACACTCGCTTTGCTTCGCCTTGATGAATGCGGGCAGCATTTCTTGCGCTGTATCCACCTTGCTCATACCAACACTGGAACCCTCCAGTACAGGTTTGACGATCAGCGGCAAACCCAGTTTTTCGATGGCGACATCACAATCGCTCTCCGAATCGAGCACTACGTACTCAGGTGTCGGCAGGCCTTTTGCCTGCCATATCTGCTTGCAACGCATCTTGTCCATGGCCAGGGCAGAACCCAGCACACCGGAACCGGTGTAAGGCATTTGCATTGTCTCAAGCAAACCCTGCATCACACCATCTTCACCACCGCGGCCATGCAGGATTATCATCACGCGGTCATAGTCACCTTCAGACAGCACATGCGCAATATCATGATCAACATCGACACCATGTGCATCGACCTTGTTTTCTTTCAAAGCTTTCAGCACAGCTTCGCCACTTAATAGCGAAATCTCTCTTTCAGCAGACCAGCCACCCATCAATACTGCGACCTTGCCGAAGTCAGCCACATCAATCATGCGCACCTCCAACAATACGCACTTCCGTGTGCAGCGTTACGCCTTGTTGTTCTGCGACAGTCTTCTGAATATGTTTAATCAGTGCTTCGATGTCGGTAGCCGTTGCCTTGTTGTCATTGATAATAAAGTTGGCGTGCTTCTCGGAGACCACTGCACCACCGACGCGGTAGCCTTTTAATCCGCAGGCTTCGATCAGGCGGGCGGCGAAATCATTTTCCGGATTGGTGAACACCGAACCGCAACTGGCCAGGCCTGTTGGCTGCGCTTCAGCGCGTCTGGCCAATAGCGCTTTGATATCTGCAACGGAATCTCCACTTTTGCCGCGTTCAAATTCGAACGTGGCAGCGGTGAACCACTCATTGTCCGGACCCTGCACACTGCGATAGCCGACCCTGTACTCGTTCGGGCTGCGTTTATGCCGGACACCCTCATGATCCAGGGTCTCGACTGAAGTCACGTTCTCCCAGGTCTCACCACCAAAAGCACCCGCATTCATGGCCAGAGCACCACCGATCAATCCCGGGATGCCGGCAAACCATTCAGCGCCCTGCAACTGATTGCGCGCGCAGAAGCGGGCAAGTTTTGCACAGCTGACACCTGCTCCAGCGTATACGTGTGTCTCATCAATCAACTCGAGCTCAGTCATGACACCCTGCAATGCAATCACGGTGCCGTCAAAACCTTCATCGCGGAACAGGGTATTGCTACCCAATCCCATCCACATAATTTTTTCATCCCTGGGTAAAGAAGCAATCAAGCGCGCAATATCGTCCAGATCGGCAGGAATAAAATAGCGTTTTGCCTTACCGCCGGCACGCCAGCTCACGTGACGTGCCATGGGCTCGTCATAACGCAGTTCGCCTTTTAATTCTGGTGCTGTCATTAGTTGTGCAGCCTGCATGTCATACCGCCTCCTGCAATTTCGACGGCAGGCCAGCAGCAATTCTGCCCACACTGCCGGCACCCAGGGTTAACAGCACGTCGCCGTCCTGTAATACTGAAACCAGTTCCTTGTCCACTTCCTCGATGTCTTCGACAAAAATCGGGTTAACCTTGCCGCGCTGGCGAATAGCTGCGCACAGGGAACGTGCATCCGCACCGGCAATGTGTTCTTCGCCTGCCGCGTAAACTTCAGAGATCAGCAACACATCAACATCGGCCAGCACCGAGGTGAAATCCTCAAACAGATCCTGCGTACGACTGTAACGATGCGGCTGGAACACAACGACCAGGCGCCTGCCCGGCCAGCTGCTGCGCGCAGCTGCGATAGTGGCTGCAACTTCAGTCGGATGATGACCATAGTCATCCACCATGGTGATGGTGCCATTTCTGGTCTTGATATCACCGTACATCTGCATGCGCCTGCCAATACCCTGGAAATTCTTCAGTGCTGTCTGGATCGCCTGGGTGTCGACACCCAGCTCGTAGGCAACAGCTATGGCTGCCAGCGCGTTCAGGATATTGTGTCGACCCGGCAGATTCAGGGTGACTTTTAATGGCTTGTCGCCATCAGGGAACATGACATCAAAGGTACTCTGCAAACCCGAGGTCTTTATATTGGATGCACAGATATCAGCATCCTGCTCGATACCATAACGGATCACCGGACGCGTAATCTGTGGCAACAGTTTTCGTGCATTGTCATCATCGACACAGACAATAGCCATGCCATAGAAAGGCAGGTGATGCAAAAACTCGACAAAGGCATTGCGTAGCCGATCAAAATCTCCGCCGTAGGTACCAAGGTGATCAGCATCCACATTGGTCACCACCGCCAGCATCGGCTGCAGGTAGAGGAAGGAAGCATCACTTTCATCGGCTTCAGCTACGAGGTACTGACCACTGCCCAGTTTTGCGTTACTGGCTGAGCTATTGAGCTTGCCACCAATAACATAAGTCGGATCGAGATTGCCTTCGGCAAGCAGACTGGCAATTAACGAGGTCGTCGTGGTTTTGCCGTGGGTGCCGGCCACAGCGATACCATTACTGAAGCGCATCAGTTCGGCCAGCATTTCCGCCCTTGGAACCACCGGGGTCATGCGTGAGCGTGCAACCATGACTTCGGGATTATCTGCTGGTATCGCACTCGAAGTCACTACAACATCAACGTCACTCACGTTCTCAGCTTTATGACCTTTATATACTTTAATACCGGCTGCTTTTAGTTTTTCGGTAGCCGGCCCTTCACCCAGGTCAGAACCGCTGACCTCGTAACCAATCGTATTCATGACTTCCGCGATACCACTCATGCCGACACCGCCGATACCAACAAAATGTACCTTGCGAACGCGTTGCATGAATGGAGACAGGCTGGCGTGATCGGTAATCATGCGATTCCCCCTGCCTGCATACAACAATCTGCAACCTGAATCGCTGCATTCGGTTTCGCCATGCTTCTTGCGGCCACTGCCATATTCACCAGGCTGTCACGTTGCTGTGTCAGTTTTACGATGGTATCGCTCAGCCACTCGCTGCTGAGTTCACTCTGTTGTTTTAGTATGGCTGCGCCAGCATCAACCAGGTAATTGGCATTGGCTGTCTGGTGATCATCAACCGCATAAGGGTAGGGAATCAGGATAGCGCCAACGCCGGCAGCAGCAAGCTCAAATATAGTCATCGCACCGGCACGACAGATAACCAGATCAGCCCAGTTGTAGGCCTCGGCCATGTCATCGATAAAAGCATCAACGCGTGCTTCAACACCGTGTTCGTTATAACCCTGCTGTGCTAACTCCAGGTTAGCGAGCCCTGTCTGGTGCCATATCTGTGGTCGCGCTTCGCTCGCTATTTTCGCGATGGCCTCGGGCACGATCTGGTTGAGCCTGACGGCACCCAGGCTGCCGCCGATGACGAGCACGCGTAATGCGCCATCATGACTGGCCAGGCGTGTTCTTGGTTCAGTTAACTGTTGAATATCCGTACGTACCGGATTACCCACGGCTTGTGTTTTGCGTTTAAAGGTATGCGGGAATGCTTCCAGTACGTTGCCTGCCAGCCGCGCCAGGATTCGATTGGTTAAACCGGCAACCGCATTCTGTTCATGAATGACCAGTGGCTTGCGCATCAGCCATGCCATCAAGCCGCCTGGACCTGCTGTAAACCCACCCATGCCAAGCACGGCACAGGGCTTTCTCTGCCACAGAACTTTAAACGCCTGGCTGCATGCAATCACCAGGCGAACAGGCGCCAGCAACAGGGTGGCTGTGCTCTTGCCACGCAAGCCAGTGATACTTAACCATTCGATCTGATAACCTGCTTTCTTAACAACGCGTGCTTCGATGCCTTTATGCGTGCCCAGCCAGACTACCGGTACGCCACGTGCACGTAATTCGTCAGCCACCGCCAGTGCCGGGAACACGTGCCCACCTGTACCACCTGCCATGATCAATACCGGTTTCACCGACATCATGCGGCTTCCCTCCACCGCTCCGATTCAGCGACAGCTTTAGACGCCCTGCGCTTTGTCTGTTTCTTCTTGTTAACTGCCTGCTTGTTATACACACTGCATTCATAATGTATACGCAGCAACAGACCTATCGACATGCAGCAAATCAGCAGGCTACTACCGCCGTAACTCATCAGTGGCAGCGTCAATCCCTTGGTAGGTAACAGCCCCATGTTTACACCCATGTTAATCACGGCCTGTAATGCGAGCCAGATACCGATACCGTAAGCCAGGTAAGCAGCAAAGTGATTGCCGCATTTTTCAGCTTGCAGCGCTATCTGGGTAGAACGCACAAAAAGAGTTACGTATAGCGCAATGACCACGCAGACTCCGATGAAGCCCAGCTCTTCGGACAGCACTGCAAACAGGAAGTCGGTATGCGATTCAGGCAAATAGAACAGCTTCTGTACACTTCCACCGAGACCGGTTCCGGACCAGCCACCGGTACCAATCGCGATCAGGGATTGTGTTAACTGGAAACCGCTATTGAAAGGATCTGCCCAGGGATTCATGAAAGACGTCAATCGTTCGAGTCGGTAAGGTGAAGACACCACCAGCAGGTATGCCGCTGAACTAAACAGCCCCAGGAACATAACGAACTGCATGAAGTGAACACCACCCAGAAACATCATGCCGAGTATGGTACCCACGATAACCACGGTTGCGCCGAAATCAGGCTCCATCAACAATAACAGGGCAGCCAGCCCAACCATCACCATAGGCTTGATGAATCCCACCAGCGAAGTCCTTACTGCCTCACCATGTCGCACCAGGTAACCGGCCACGTAAATGATCAGAAACAGTTTGACGGCCTCTGACACCTGCAGATTGAAAACACCCAAAGGTATCCATCGTGTACTGCCATTCACTTCTTTACCGATGCCAGGTATTAATACCAGCGTGAGCAGGAATAATGAGAAACCGAGCAATGCCATGCCTGACTTCTCCCACTGCACCAGTCGAATCTGGTAAACCAGCGCGGCGATAACCAGGCCCATCGCAATAAAGAACAACTGACGCTGCATATAGTAAAACGGTGAAGACAGGTTTCTGTCTGCGACACTGATGGATGCTGAAGTCACCATCACCAGCCCGATAGCGAGCAGGCAGAGGCTGGTAATCAGAATGACAGGATCAAGCTTGGCTAACAGCCCCTCGTTTTCGCGCTTCAGTGTCGGTATGGATTTTGGCACCGGAATTGTAATACTCATGACTGCAACTCCTGCACAGCCTGAATAAAGGCATCGCCTCGCTGTTCAAAACCCTGGTACATATCAAAGCTCGCACAGGCCGGTGATAACAACACATTGTCGCCCTTTTGCGCGAGTCCGGCAGCAAGCTTGACCGCAGACTCCATAGTGTCGGCGTATTCAACCGGTACAGCATCTTCTATAGCGGCAGCGATTTTATCCGCATCTTCTCCAATCAGCACAAGCGCACGGCATCTTTGCTTCACCGCCGCAGCTAACAGGCTGAAATCAGCACCCTTGCCCTGTCCGCCGGCAATCAATACATGCTTGCCCGGCAGCCCCTCGATTGCGGCCAGCGTAGCGCCCACATTGGTACCCTTGGAGTCGTTGTACCAGGATACGCCGTTAAGCTCGGCTACCCACTGTGTTCTATGCGGTAATCCGGGAAATTGTTTCAGGGCTTGCAACATGGCTGGCATTGGCAGGCCAATACTCTGACCAAGAGCCAGCGCGGCAAGCGCATTGGCAAGATTATGCTTACCGCGTATTTTCAACGCTGAGGTTTCTACTAATTGTTCATCGTGAGTACACAGGTACTCAATATTGTCAGCCACGCAGAGACCAAAGTCGCCTGTATCCGGTCTACCCAGGGTAAAGCCGATTGATTTTTGAGACGCTGGCAACATGCGACTCACGACAGGGTCATCACGATTGACAACAGCATGCTCCGTATCACGGTAGATTGCCTGTTTGCTCATGGCATAGGTAGCAACATCCGGGTAACGGTCCATGTGGTCGGCGCTGATATTGAGCACAACAGATGAAATCATTGGTAACCGGTTAAGCGTCTCCAGCTGAAAACTTGAGAGCTCAAGTACATATAAATCTTTTGGCTCATCAAGTAGATCCAGCACGGGTACGCCAATATTGCCGCCAACCGCAACATTAATGCCGTTTTTCTCGGCCATCAGTGCTACCAGGGTAGTAACCGTGCTTTTGCCGTTTGATCCAGTGATAGCAACAACCGGGGCCGTTGCTTCATTGGCAAACAAATCGATGTCGCCGCTGATCTCTATACCCTGCTCCTGCGCCAGTTTTAAAGCCGGTTCGCTCATGGGTACACCTGGACTCACAACAATGCGGTGCGCACCCGTAAACAGCTTGTGATCAAATTTACCGGTGTGCAGAGGAATATTCGGGCAAGACTGCTTGAATTCATGCAATGCAGGCGGAATGTCACGACTATCTACCACAACCACCGGTTCACCGAGGTTATGTAAATGGCGCACAACAGACAGTCCGGTCATACCAAGACCGACAACCAGGGTATAGGCATGTACATCACTTTTATGTGTTGTCATTGCATTGTTCCTGTTAACTGCCTGTAACATGATCCCACTAACGTACTTTCAACGATGCCAGTCCAACCAGAACCAGCACGACGGTTATGATCCAGAAACGAACAATCACGCGCGGTTCTGGCCAACCTTTTAATTCAAAATGGTGATGCAGGGGCGCCATGCGAAAAATGCGTTTGCCTGTCAGCTTGAATGAGCCCACCTGCAGAATCACAGAAACGGTTTCCAT
>JARFRD010000019.1 GCA_029287435.1 Gammaproteobacteria bacterium | reverse complement strand
CTGTTTGCCAGCACGAGTATCAGCGCACCCGGTTCTTTTGGTGACAGCATAGCGCGCAGCGATTCTGCGAACAGGTATTTAAACTCTGAAAAGTTTTTTGCAATAAACATAGTGTTACTGGCGCTGATTACGCCGATCTGGATTTAGCGCGTTTACTTCGTGTATACAGGTAAACAACAAACGGGTAGATAAACCATGACAACTCCCACATCCACATACCCGCAGCAAACGGGATAGTGATCGCCGCAGTTAAAGGCTCCGCCTTGATGCGCTGGGTTATGGCCCTGGCATCTTCTGCATCAAGCTCTTCTGTTACCAGCTTGCCTTTGGTTAATGCGTAGTACCATGCTGTGAATGAAAAAATACCGAGCAGACAGGCCATCGTACTTTCAAAAATCCGGGTTGTCGCGTCTGCTTCAAATTCAACACCTACCCTTATCGCATACAGGAACAACAACAATGAAAACAGTTGCGCGACGGAAAGCGTTATATGCCAGGTGTCCGTACGTACCAGGTATTTGAACAACAGGTTACTCTGCACCCAGTAAATAATTACGATTGCCAGCGCAATAGTAACAACGGCAAACTCGAGCCCCGAATCCAGTATCATATCCAGCAGGTTATTCCAGTCGGGATTATCTTCCGGGCGCGGCAACAGAATAAAAAGGCGCCAGATGGTTATCCCGAAGACGACATCAACCAGTGTTTCGAGCCTTCGAATTTGCCTTTGTTCACGTACAGCTATAGACATGCCTGGAATCCGTATTCACATATCATAATCAATGATGGATCAATCAATACCCCTGGCTTGATCTTCGCATTTTGAGTGCGGCTGAATTCAAGAAGCAAACTGCTCTCGAATAATACGTTCCTCAAGCGAATGATCTTTGTCAAATAAAACCTTAACCGCATGTGACTGGTCTTCACGTACTGTGATTGATTTAACGCTATGTATTTCCAGGAAGTCAGCGGTTGCCGTCAATGGCCTTTTCTCTGGATCAAGGTTTTCCATTTCGATAACGGACGTATGCGGCAACAGCGCTCCCTTCCAGCGCCGAGGACGAAATGGACTCACTGGTGTCAGTGCCAGCAGGTTGGAGCCCAGCGGTATAATCGGGCCATGTGCTGACAGGTTGTAGGCTGTGCTGCCTGCTGATGTGGCCACGATGAGACCATCGCCCATGAACTGTTCAATGCGATCGACACCGTCAACCGATATGCGAATATTGGCTGATTGCCCGGATCCCCTGAACAATGCAACTTCATTAAAAGCCAGTGCCTCCTCGCTACTGCCATCTACTGCAGTCGCTTTCATCGCAATCGGATGCAGTTCATATAACTCAGCCGAGATAATTCTCTCGGGCAAACTCGCCGCCCGGTAATCATTCATGAGGAAGCCGATGGTGCCACAGTTAATACCATAGATAGGTTTATCCAGGCTCATATGATCATGTATCGCATGCAGCATCAGACCATCACCACCCAGCGCAACAATGACATCACTCTCTTCAGGTGAAACGAACTGGTAATATTCTTCGAGTTCGCGATAGTGCTGGACAGCGAGTTCAGATCCCGAGTGGACACAGGCGATCTTCAGATTCGCCGCATCAGTATTAAATAAAGTTTCCTGTGACATAGAGACAGCGGCTCGCTAGGGCATACTGCGTTTACTGCGCAGCCATTTGACCAGGGGCTCCCAGGCTTCAACATCCTGCCATACCTGCGAGGGCGCCATTTCATAGATGCCGACACCACGTTCTTCGGCCCTGATGTAATTCTGTGTATCGCGCAGCGTTGCGATATACGGTACATCCAGTTTTTTCAGAAATTCGTACAGCTCAGAGAAGATCACCGTAGACTCACGCACGCGGTTAGCAACCACGCCGATTTTGGCCTCGCCGCGCTGAATCCGGCCAGTAGCCTTCAGTTCCTGCATGTAGGCAGTCGCGGCACGCATATCGATGGGTGATGGCAACACCGGGAAAAGGATGGTTTCAGCCTTGCGTACAAGCTGGGTGAGTTCAGTGCCATGCACCCGCGCAGGCGCATCCATGATCACTACATCCGTACCCGCAGGTGAGCGCAGTGGATCTTTCCATGCTGCGATACCGCTGATTTCAGGCCATTCCTCGCCCCGGGCTTCCAGCCAGGACATGCTTGATCCCTGGGGATCGTAATCGGCCAGCACTACCTTCTTTTCCTCTTCCCAGGCGTAGTAACTGGCCAGGTTAGTCGCAATGGTACTTTTACCGCAACCGCCCTTGGCATTCAGAATTAGAATGTGGCGCATACATCCTCCTCTAGGTCCCTGATTTTTATATTTTGCCCGCATATTACACTGACAGGCGAGCAGCCGCACCATTGATCTGGAAATGCACACATTTGATACATGTTGCACTGATTGTGGGCAGAATCCGGGCCTATTATCCTGCCTGAGATTCGTCATCAGATGATCAAAATCCCGTAACTATATTGTAATTATTGAGGTTTATATTTTTACGCCAGAATTGGCCCGGGATTTGCTAACTAATAAAGCGAGAGATGAATAAGTGAATAAAAATACAGGTAAACGCACCATGAGCTCACATGACAGGAACACCTTTTTGATGATGATCATGTTCACTGGTCTGGTCATACTGAACTTTTTTGCGGTCATCACCGGCACAGCGGATGCATTATACGAACCAGTAACAGACTTACTGCGTCCGATCCTGCTGCTGCGTTAACAGCTAACCGATACACCCCCCCCAATTCGGGCATGGACGCCCGTTCCTTAACTTGCGTTAAAGCTCCTTGATACCCGAGATCAGCTCACCCACGGCCTTCTGGCCATCGCCATAGAGCATGCGCGTATTATCGGCATAGAACAGGTGGTTCTCGATACCCGAGAAGCCAGCACCCTTACCGCGTTTAATCACGATACAGTTCTGCGCCTTGTCCGCATCGAGAATAGGCATACCGTAAATCGGGCTGTCCGGATTGCTGCGCGCTACCGGATTCACCACGTCGTTGGCACCGATCACCAGCGCAACATCCGCCAGTGGGAACTCCGGATTGATCTCATCAAGATCGAAGATGCGATCGTATTCAACCCCGGCCTCGGCCAGCAATACATTCATGTGGCCCGGCATACGCCCGGCAACGGGATGAATCGCGTACTTGACTGAAACACCGCGCGCTTGCAGCAGATCTTCCAGCTCCTTGAGCTTGTGTTGTGCCTGCGCCACAGCCATGCCATAGCCCGGAACAATAATCACGCTATTTGCATAAGCCATCATGATCGCCGCATCCTGCGCCTGGATCTCCTTCATGCTGCCCTCGATATCCTCTTCCGCAGCGGCACCACCATCAGAGCCAAAGCTGCTGAACAGCACATTGGAAATCGGACGGTTCATGGCTTTAGCCATCAACTGGGTCAGCAGGGTACCGGCAGAACCAACCACGGTACCGGCGATGATCATTGCTGCGTTGTTGAGCACAAAACCTTCGAACGCAACAGCGAGACCGGTCAGGGCATTGAACAGCGAAATCACTACCGGCATGTCGGCACCACCGATTGGCAGTGTCACCATCACGCCGAGTACCAGCGCGAGGACAAAGAAGATCACCACCATGTTGAAGTCGACCGGGTGGCCGGTGGCAACCACGAAACCGGTGTAGGCCACGGCCGCAAACAGGCCAATATTGATCATCTGGTGCATGGGCAGGCGCAGGGTCTTTTTCATCAGCCCCTGCAGCTTGGCAAATGCGATCGCCGAGCCGGAAAACGATACCGCACCGATGATGGCGCCGAGTACCGCAAGCACGGTCACCACCATGCCATGACTCACACCACCCGCGGAGAGCTTGACCAGCTCTACGGCAGCAATAGCCGCTGCCGCGCCGCCGCCCATACCGTTATACAGCGCGATCATCTGCGGCATGTCGGTCATTTCAACACGCTTGGCCGAGATGTAGGCCACGGCTGAACCGACTGCGATAGCAATCAGCATCAGCACCAGGTTGATGTTGGCGTCGAGCTTGATCTGCGGCACACCAAATGTAACCAGCGTAGCCGCGAGCATCGCGATACCGGCGAGCACGATACCGCCGCGCGCAGTCACCGGCGATGACATCTGCTTCAGACCATAGATAAAGATAAAGGCCGTAACAAAATAGGTGATATCAACAATGAGGCTCATTATTTCGCCTCCTTGTCACTGACCTTGAACATTTCGAGCATGCGCACCGTGGCGACATAACCGCCGACTGCATTACCGGCCGCCAAAACGACGGCAAAGAAACCGATGGCCAGCTCCAGCGTGCCCTCGGCGTGACCGAGTGCGATCATGGCACCGACCAGCACAATGCCGTGCACGAAGTTCGAACCCGACATGAGTGGTGTGTGCAGGATAACCGGCACCCGTGAGATCACCTCGTAACCGGTGAACGCGGATAGCATAAATATGTATAACGCGGTGAAACCTTCAATCATGATTTAATTCTCTTGCGCATGTGCAAATTTTATTTTTTCGTCATTCCGAATTAGCGAAATTTTTATTGTCATTCCGACTGAGCATATTGTTATTCTCATTCCGACTGAGCATTTTTTTATCGTCATTCCGAGTGAGCAAATTTCTTTGTCATTCCGAGCGAGCATATTTTTTATTGTCATTCCGAGTGAGCGAAGCGACGAGGAATCCCCTCAATTATTGCGCTTCGTATGGAGATTTCTCCCTTCGGTCGAAATGACAACGTTAATTGTCGATAATGACAATATTAGTTGTCGATAATGACAACGTTGATTGTCGAAAATGACAAAATTAACTATCGATATCGTCTCATTAATTATCGATACTGTTCCGCTTTAACTTCGCCGCCATGTGTAAGCACACAACCAGCAATTACTTCATCTTCAAAATCCAGTTCGAGCTCGCCCGATTCAGTAATAAATGGCGACACCAGGTTGAACAGGTTCTTGGCATACATCTCGCTGGCGTGGACCGGTAATTCACTGGGTACATTGAGTGGGCCGTGAATCGTGACACGACCTTCATAGTCGATAGTTTCACCGGGCTGCGTCAGTTCGCAGTTACCACCGCCTTCAGACGCAAGGTCAACGATAACGGCACCAACCTTCATGTCCTTGACCATTTGCTCGGTAATGATCTTCGGTGACGGGCGACCCGGAATCGCGGCTGTAGACACAATGACGTCAGCCATCGCAATGTGCTTCGCCAGCGCAGCCTGCTGCTGTTGTTTTTCATCTTCGGTCAGTTCGCGCGCATAGCCACCTTCGCCTTCAGCACTGACACCGGTGTCGATGAATTTACCGCCCAGCGATTCAATCTGTTCGCGCGTCGCCGAACGCACGTCGAAAGCTTCAACCATCGCACCCAGACGTTTTGCTGTCGCTATGGCCTGCAATCCCGCCACGCCGGCACCGATAATCAGCACACGTGCCGGGCGAATAGTACCCGCTGCCGTGGTCAGCATCGGG
>JARFRD010000213.1 GCA_029287435.1 Gammaproteobacteria bacterium | reverse complement strand
TGAGTCAATAACGACGATTTCATCGACGACTGGTATTATGCTTTTCAGGCAGTCTTCAATTTTCTTTTCTTCATTGAAGGAAATAATGCATGCGCTGATTTTTGGCATTGCTGTCCTGAGGCGTTGAGGTTTTAGTTAATCACTGATTTGAAATAATCAATCGTCTTTGCAAGGCCTTCATCCAGTTTAATTACCGGCTCCCAGCCCAGTTTTTCTTTAGCGAGTGCTATATCGGGTTGACGCTGAGTTGGGTCGTCTTCAGGTAATGGCATATTTATCAGCTCTGAATTGGAGCCGGTCATTTGTATTGTTTTTTCTGCCAGCTCACGAATTGTAAATTCACCTGGATTACCGAGGTTTACCGGACCAAAGAAGTCATCTTCTGTATTCATGAGTCGAATAAACGCATCGACCATCTCGTCGACATAGCAGAAGGATCGCGTCTGTTGGCCATCACCATAAATCGTAATCGGCTCACCCTTGAGTGCCTGTACGATAAAGTTGGATACAACGCGGCCGTCATTAGCATGCATTCTCGGGCCGTAGGTGTTGAAGATTCGTGCGATCTTGATATTGAGGTTATGCTGACGACGGTAATCAACAAACAGGGTTTCCGCACAACGCTTGCCTTCATCGTAACAGGAGCGAATGCCGACAGGATTTACGCGGCCCCAGTATTCCTCGACCTGAGGGTGAATCTCAGGATCGCCATATACCTCGGAAGTTGAGGCCTGCAGGATCTTTGCGCCGGTGCGCTTGGCCAGGCCGAGCATGTTAATCGCACCGTGTACACATGTCTTGGTGGTCTGTACAGGGTCGTGCTGGTAATGAATGGGTGAAGCGGGGCAGGCCAGGTTGTAGATTTCATCGACCTCGATGAATAGCGGCATTGTCACATCATGGCGCAACAGTTCGAAGCGTGGATTTTCCATCAGGTGAAGGATGTTCTGCTTGGTGCCGGTGAAAAAATTATCCAGACAAATAACTTCGTTGCCTTCGTTCAGCAGCCGCTCACATAAGTGGGAACCGAGGAAGCCACCGCCGCCAGTAATCAGAATTTTTTTCTCAATCATTATATCTCCTAATCTGTGTATGGCTTTATTGGTTATTAGCCGGGAACAGATCCTCGGGCTTATTGTTTTCTCGCATGTACTTAATAGTGTCACGCATGGCGCCCAGGTATCTCGACATCTCCTCAACTATTTCAGGGTGTTGCGCCGAGATGTCATCCCGGGGTGTTTCCGAATCCAGTCTGTTCAATTTGATGTTGCTGCCATCGTACTTCATCTGTAAATAATACTCATCTGACAATAGACCGATGACGCGACCACCGCCGTGTTCAATTGTAAATGCGTAGCGTTTTTCGTCCAGCTTGGTATTCAGCAGATCTCTGCCCATGGTGGTATCAGTGTAATCGGTTTGGGTGATCGATGCCACGGTGGAAAGTACATCGACCTGGCTTGCAACCTTGTTGAATATTCCAGGCTCTGTGATTAATCCTTTTCCGTACATTACAAGAGGAACACGTAATCCAGAAATGCGCAACTGCTCTTCTGAAGCGGGAGAGTGCCGGCCAGTCTGCGCATGAATGCCATGGTCACCGAAAAAGACGAACAGGGTATTGTCACTGTACGAGGCTTCTTCAGCCAGTTTCATAAACTCACCGATACTGTGGTCCATGAACCTGAATGAATTGAGTTCTTCAACCGAGGCAAAGCCATAATCAGTTACACTGAAATTGATGTCCTCTTCTCGAAGTATCTCAAAATCATTATTGTCTTCCGGGATGGTATAGGGGCGGTGGTTGCCTGATGTCTGTATCACGGCAAAGAAAGGACCATCGACATTCTTCAGTACATTGTTGGCTTCCTGGAACAGGCTGAGATCAGATATACCCCAGACATCTACCCGGGGTGACTCGTAGCTGCCTTCTTCAAAGATCTTCAATCCCGGTATATTGTTTGCAAATAATCCGCGTATATTGGCCCAGCTGGCGCTACCACCGAGAAAATAGAATTTCTGGTGATCTTTGAAATCCTTAACGATCGTGTGTTGATCGACGATCAGCGGATTGCGGCTCGAGGTTTTGTTTAACTCGATATCAGGGATACCAGTCAGGAAGGTCCACATCGAGCGTGCCGTTCCAGTCTGTGTGACATAGAAATTCGGGAAGAAATAACCTTCACGGGCTAGTCGATCAAGATTCGGTGTTGAATTCAACGGGTTGCCTGAGAGTCCTGATTTATAGGAGGCAAATGATTCGAGGATAACGATGATAACGTTTGCAGGCGTATGGTCTTCGTCATGGTTGTATGTGAAGCTGCGTTTGTAGTCGAGCTTGTCAATATCGGGGTTATCGACCGCGAGGTAAGCGGACATCAAAGGGTACGCGTCCCGGGTAGCATCAAGGTTGTAGGTTTCATCCTTGTTTTTCAGCGTGTTAAAAAAGTACAGTACCGGGTTGGTAGTTAGCTGGCCAGTAAACGCATGGGTACTGAAAAACGCATCACTCCAGCGAAACGGGTACCACGACAGTTTGGCATACAGTCCGGCAAATACAACAATGATAGTTATGATCACGACCCCGGTCTTTTTGTACCAGCGGCCGTATTGGCCAGGTATTGGTGTGATCTTGCTGGTTAAGCGTGCAAAACCCCATGTTAGTAAAGCTGTGATTGCAATCAGTAACAGGCTGCCGCTGATAACCGGATATGTTTGCCACACCATGGTGGCTGAGATTGCCAGGTTTTCGAGAAAGCGCAGCGCGGTCGCATTTAGTCGTTGCTCGAGGTAGGCATAGTGGCCGAAGTCAGTGGCAAAGATAGAGAGCAGGCCGGCGACTGCCAGCATAATATAGATCAGCCAGAGACGCCTGCCTGAATCGCTGTAGACGGGGTGCAGCGGCTTGATCCAGCCAAGTAGCAGGATCGGGATGACCAGCGCCACTGAAACCTGCATATCGTACTTGAGGCCAAGATAGAATGAGCGTAACAGCTCGGTATTATCGATTGGATCAAGTGGATTATGGAATCGTATCCAGAATACACCGCGCAGGATGGTTTGAATCAGTACGAACAGAATTGCTGCACAGAGAGCAAATAGCTGGAGTCGTGGAATTTTGTTAGTGAGAGCAATCATGAATTTGGGTGAATGATATAGATATCATGAAGCTGAAAAAATTCAGAAAAAAACTGATCTGAAACATCCAGTTAGGTGGCGTAGTGTATCATAATGATCTAATTAAAAGTTTTAGGTAAAAAATACGGCATGATGAACCTGCTGCGAAGACTGTTTAAACTGGTTTTATTTATCGTGATTGTCTACGGTGCTGCACGTTTTGGCGTAGTGTTTTTTACCAGTCAGCTTAATGGTGAGCGTGATCCCTATCTTCAAAATCTTACCCAGAACAGTGTCACGGTTCGATGGCAAACCGAACAAAATCGTCTTGGTGTCCTGAAATATGGTACTGATCCGGATCAGCTCAACCAGACGCGCTTCGTTGATGTAGCAGGCAAGGTGCAATCAATAACACTGACAGAGCTTGAACCGGATACCCGTTATTACTATGTCGTTGGTGATATCAGTGGCTATCGTGAACTGAATACCGATATCGACTGGTTCCGTACCATGCCAGCCTATGATGCGGACAAGCCAGTGCGTATCTGGGCAATTGGTGATTCGGGTCAACCGGGCCCGGTGGCCGAGGGGGTGCGCGACGGCATGTTGCGCTGGATCGAGAAAAATCCACGCAAGGGACAGGAGTATCTCAACATGTTCGTGTCGCTGGGTGATATGGCCTATCGTTCGGGTACCAATGAGCAGTTTCAGGCCGGTTTTTTCGATATTTACCATGATATCGTGCGTAATCAGTCGATTTGGCCGGTGTTAGGCAATCATGACTCGCGTCGCTGGACCTACTTCCGGCTATTTGATCTGCCAGAGAACGGCGAGGCTGGCGGTGTGCCTTCAGGCACCGAGAATTATTATTCGGTCGACTATTCGAACGTACATATGGT
>JARFRD010000205.1 GCA_029287435.1 Gammaproteobacteria bacterium | reverse complement strand
GCCTGGAGTTGGTAGGGTCAATTCGCCACGGACGGCGAATTGAGGCCCGTCGCGCAGGACGCGCGTCGGGCCGACCCGTTGGCAACTCCAGGCTGCTCGGGCACCCGAAGGGTGAACTGGTCGGGGCGCATTTTTTGGGTTACGTTTTTTGGGCGAACAAAAAAGGTAACTCGCACCAGCAAGGGGCGAAACCAATGCTCAAAAACACATAATGCCCAAATCAAGAATGAAAACCCTCGCCAGCAAGGCGAAATGCAGGTTCAACGAAGATCAAAAACTAAATTAAAAGAAGAGTCTAAACCGGTTCCAAATTTAACCACCGTTCCCTGCGCCCCGGCCCTGCATCAAGAAAATCAAAAATCGAATGCAAAGCCGACTCGTTCACGCCTTGCCAGCGCAGGTCATCCCTGGGGCCCTTGAACTCTGCATCGGTGACGATGGTGGTCAGTTGCTTGGTCATTGGCAGGATGTGCTTGTGTTCATCGACGAGTTTCTGGATGCGTGCTGAGCCGCGGAATTTCATTTGTGAGATGTTGTCTATGTTGTCGAGTATGTCTTCAACGCTGGGATATTTGCTGAGCAGATTCGATGCCATTTTATAGCCAACACCCGGAATACCCGGTACGTTGTCGATGGCGTCTCCGGACAGGGCCAGCAGATCGGCGATCAGTTCGGGCCTGACACCGAAGGTTTTTTCCACGTCGCGGTAGTGCAAGATCTTGTCGCGGGCGAAATCCCACCAGATATCACCGGGCTTGACCAGCTGTGCGAGGTCTTTATCAGCGCTCAGGATAGTGATTGCGTAACCCTGTTCACGCAGTCGGGTTGCCAGGGTACCGATGATATCGTCTGCTTCATAACGATTGCTGGAAAAGTCGGCAATGCCGGCGGCACGACAGAAATCACGGCAGTATTTGAATTGCCTTTTCAGTTCTTCGGGCGCTGGTGGGCGATTGGCTTTATACTCCGGGTAGATTTCCCTGCGGTATGAGTTGGTTTGCCTGGCATCGAAAGCGCAGGCGATATACTCGGGCTGCTCGAGTGCGATCAGTTCGCGTAGAAACTCGGTGAAGCCATAAACTGCATTGGTTGGATTACCTTCACTGTCGGTAATATGCTCGGGATAGACATGCCAGCCTCTGAAAATGTAGATGCTGGAATCGACCAGGTAGGCACGTTTTTTATTGTTGTTGGCCATGAAGTGCATTTTACGTGATGGCTCGTGGAAATACATCTGTACATAGTAAGTCTGGAAAGATTGATGAAGAGAAGAGATTTATTAAAGTTGGGAGCGTTAGGCAGTGCTGCATTATGGTTGCCGACACTTAAAGCTGGCTACAGTGACAGACGCGACCTGTCATTGCGACCGGCGGATCAGAATGGCGTACAGCTGCCGTCTGGATTCACCTCCCGCATCGTGGCGAGATCGGGCGCTTCGCCCATCGGCGATTGTGAGTACGTCTGGCATCACGCGCCAGATGGCGGCGCCTGTTTCCCGGCGCGAAAGGGCGGCTGGATTTATGTGTCGAACAGCGAACTTGGAGACAATGCAGGTGGTGCCGGTGCCTTAAGTTTTGATTGTGATGGGCGCATTATCGATGCCTACCCGATCCTGGCCGGTACGAGTCGAAACTGTGCCGGTGGTGCCACGCCCTGGGGTACCTGGCTGTCCTGTGAAGAAATTGAACGCGGCCAGGTTTGGGAATGCGATCCAGCAGGTCAGCGCAAAGCGGTTGTGCGACCTGCATTAGGCCGTTTCAAACACGAAGCAGTGGCAGTAGACCCGGTGAACAAGCAGCTTTACCTGACAGAAGATGATGCTGATGGCGCGCTCTACCGCTTTACGCCGGATAATTATCCGGATTTGTCTTCGGGCAAGCTCGAAGCGGCGCGCGTGATTCGCGGCGTAACCGACCGCGTGGAGTGGGATGAGGTCGAAGACCCTTCAGCGAGTGATACGCCGACGCGTAAGCAAACCGATAGCAGCGAATTTATTGGTGGCGAAGGTATCGTCTACTACCAGGGTACAGTGTATTTCACAACCAAGGGTGACAATCGCGTCTGGGCATATGATACGGATACCCATGGCTTGAAGATCATTTATGATCACACCATTTCACTGACTCCGATTCTAACCGGTGTCGATAATATTACCGCGGCTTCCGATGGCTCGCTGTACGTCGCTGAGGATGGTGGCGACCTGCAAATCGTCGTTATTACGCGCTCTGGTGAGCTGTTTCCTATTGTGCAGCTCGAAGGTCACAAAGCCTCGGAAATCGCCGGCGTAGCGTTTAGCCCGGATGAGAGCCGCCTGTATTTCAGTTCGCAACGCGGTGTCACCGGGGAAGATGCGGGTGGTATTACCTTTGAGATCACGGGTCCGTTCCTGCTTGCTTCTATTGACCGCTGAAAGTAGGTATCATCCTGTTTCATGACAAACATAATTGCTGTAAAAAATGACTGAATTATCAAAGAAAACTGTCATTGATCTTTCCAAGAAAGGGAGTCGCCTGTTCAGAAAAGGTCAGTTAGAGGAAGCCGAACAGACCTACCTTGAGGCGTTGGCGCTGGATGAGGCGAATCCCTACGTGCTCGCCGGTCTGGGTGATGTTTATCGTAAATTGTGCAATTTCGAAAAATCTGCACATTACTACGATGAAATCCTGAAAGCGGACAAAGATAACCTGTTTGCGCTGCGCGGAGCTGGTGATGCACGTCGTGGCATGAAGCAACAAATGCAGGCTATTCCATTCTGGCTGAGATATCTTGAAATCAATCCAGATGACAGTCATGTCATGGTGCGCATAGCGGATGCTTATCACAAACTGGGCCAGGCAGATGATGCCATCAGTTTTTACGAGCAGGCGCTCGGTGTCAGCACGAATGATCCGTTCGCACTGCTCGGGCTGGGTAATGTGTATTACGCACAGCATGATGACAACAAGGCGCTACTCTGTTTTGAGGCCTTATTGAAAGATAATACTCAAAACGTCGTCGTCATGACGATGACCGGCAATATTTACCGTCGTCGCAAGGAGTTTGACCGTGCCATGGATCATTATCAGCAAGCGCTGGAACTTGAGCCTGGCAATAATTTTGCCCTGTTTGGTATGGGCGACTGCTATCGTGGTAAGCAGGATATGGAATCTGCCGTCGAATGGTGGGATAAAATCCTGGATCACGAACCTGATAATCAGGCTCTGTGGACGCGCGTCGGTGATGCCCTGTTGAGCCTGGATAAGATTGATGAGGCTGTCAGGCATTACGAATCGAGCCTGCAAACGGGCTTCGATGTGTTTGCCTACCTCGGCCTGGCAAGAGCCGAGCACGCCCGTGGTAACCTCGAAAAAGCACGCGAACATTGCCATATGGCGCTTGAAAATGAAGCTGACAATGAGCGTATACTCGAACGCCTGGCCCTCATTTGTGAAGAGGCCGGGGATATCGAAGGCGCCAAAGAAGCCAAGGAACGCCTGTCAAAAACAGCCGAGTAGGCTGCTCCCGCCGGGTGACGCCAGAGCGTGCAACAGGGCAGGCGTCGGCCGGACTGCATATTTATACTGCTCTCGCGGCCGCAAACCTCTATAATACGCGGCTTTTGACACTTCGAGACACACCGTGAGCCACAAACTCCGTAATATCGCCATTATCGCCCACGTCGATCACGGCAAAACCACGCTGGTAGATCAGCTACTGCAACAGTCCGGCACGCTGGACAGCCGCAAGGCCCCGACTGAAAGGGTCATGGATTCCAATGACCAGGAAAAAGAACGTGGTATCACGATTCTGTCCAAGAACACGGCAATTACCTGGGGCGATTATCACATCAATATTGTCGATACCCCGGGGCACGCCGATTTTGGTGGCGAGGTCGAGCGCGTACTGTCGATGGTCGATTCCGTATTACTGCTGGTTGATGCAGTTGATGGCCCTATGCCGCAGACCCGTTTCGTCACCCAGAAAGCCTTCGCCATGGGATTCAAGCCAATCGTGGTTATCAACAAGATTGACCGCGATGGTTCACGTCCGGACTGGGTGCTGGATCAGACCTTCGACCTGTTCGACAACCTGGGCGCTACCGATGAACAGCTCGATTTTCCAGTGGTCTACGCTTCTGCGATCAACGGCTACGCCTCACTCGATTCCGATGTCCGCGAAGGCGATATGACACCGTTGTTCGAGACCATTGTTGAGCATGTGCCGGAACCGGATATCGATGCCGATGGCCCGTTCCAGATGCAGGTATCGACACTGGATTACAACAGTTATGTCGGCGTTATCGGCATTGGTCGTATCAAGCGCGGCAAGGTGTCGACGAACACCGCGGTAAAGATTGTTGATCGTGAGGGTGAAGTGCGTTCGGGACGTGTGATGCAGGTACTGGGATTCCAGGGCCTTGAGCGCGTAGAAAAGGACGAGGCCGCAGCCGGCGATATCATTGCCTTCACCGGCATCGACCCGCTGGATATTTCAGACACCTTGTGCGATCCGGATAATATTGAAGCATTGCCTGCGCTGTCAGTCGATGAGCCCACTATCAGCATGACATTCCAGCCCAATACCTCACCGTTTGCGGGCAAGGAAGGCAAATATGTCACCAGTCGCAATATCTGGGATCGCTTGCAACAGGAACTTAAACATAACGTCGCACTACGCGTTGAACAACTCGAAGGCGAGCGTTTTCGTGTATCCGGTCGTGGTGAGTTGCACCTGTCTGTGCTGATCGAAAACATGCGCCGTGAAGGTTACGAAGTTGCGGTGGGTCGACCTGAAGTGATCATCCACGAGGTCGATGGTGTAAAAGAAGAACCGTACGAACAGCTGGCGGTTGATATCGAAGAACAACACCAGGGTGCTGTCATGGAAGCGCTGGGCGAGCGTAAGGCTGATCTGAAGAATATGGTGCCGGATGGCAAGGGCCGGGTTCGACTGGATTATGTCATCCCATCACGTGGACTCATTGGTTTTCGTACAGAGTTCCTGACCCTGACTTCCGGTACCGGATTGTTATTCAGCGTGTTTGATCATTACGGCCCTTACCAGAATGTCAGCATTGGCCAACGCAACAATGGTGTGATGATTTCTAACGGACAGGGCAAGGCATTGGGCTATGCGCTGTTCAACCTGCAGGAACGTGGCAAGCTGATGATTGGCCATGGCGCTGAAGTTTACGAAGGTATGGTCGTGGGAATACATTCACGCAGTAATGATCTCGTGGTGAATCCATTAAAAGCAAAACAGCTGACCAATATTCGTGCAGCCGGTTCGGATGAAAATATTATCCTGACGCCGCCCGTCCGCTTCTCTCTCGAACAGGCGCTTGAGTTTATCGATGATGATGAGCTTGTTGAGGTAACGCCGGGGGCGATTCGCGTGCGCAAGAAATTCCTCAAGGAGCACGAACGTAAAAAAGCTTCTCGCGAAGCCAGCTAAAAAAAACGCATAGAAATAAAAAACGGCCATGCCTTCGTATAAGCTGTGGCCGTTTTTATTTCTGCAGCCTTGTTATTTGTCTGCATGAGATAATTCGAGATCAGGGAAAAATGGCGCCATTCTTGATGCCGTGATTTGTTTCCCTGTCGTAGCTTTTCTCGAGCGCGGCGTATTTTTGCAGAATGCGATGACCGACTGAGTTGGCATCATTTTGCAGGGTTTCACAATCCTTGCGAGGCCCGAGCGCGTGTAGTGTTGTTTCAATTTCGCGTGCCGACTCAAGACCAAAATTCTGGTGGCCTTGTTCGTGTTGTAACAGGGCCTCGTAGTAGTTATTCCATCTGGACTTCAATGGTTCTTCAAGTTTTGCAACTGTCGTGAGTCGCGGTAGCGTGTAGGAAACTTCCAGGCTTGTGTTGACACGGGTCAGCTTGCAGTCGCGTGGTGTTTCATGCCAGTAGTAATTCCAGCTGACCTGCCAGTCGGTACGCGCGTCATGTTTTTTGCCATTGTACGTCACGGGTGAGTTACGGGTTAATGAGGCCCTGATATCGTCTGCGGTCATGCCACTAACGGCATAGTAGTTTTTACTGGTTTGTACGTCTGGTTCAGCAAAGGCTGGAAGGTATGCAAAGCAGCCAGCAAGCCATGCGAATATATATCGATTCAATACAGACATAACCGACGCGTCAGGAAAAGATCAATGCAAGCGACAGGATAATTGGCGTGACAATGGCAGCGATCACATTCATGGCGAGGAACGGTGTTAAGGCCTCGATGTTATTTGCATGGTTACGCGCACCGATGTACGCGGCAGCCGCCGGGATTAAAGGTAGCAGGGCGGCGAGGCTGAATACAGGAAGTGCCTGGATGAGCACGCCAGCTATAAGGGTAGCAGCAGCCAGCAGCACAAACAGACCGTACATCTGTGTGCTGCGTTTAACGCCGTATGCAATCGGGAAATGTTTGCGGCCAACGGACTTATCCGCCTCGATGTCGGGGTACTGGTTGAGTAACAGCAGGTTGCTAACCAGAAACATGGGTACCAGCGACGCGAGAATCGCCGTTTCGTTGTAATTGCCACTGAGAATGACGTGTGTGCCACCGACCATGAGTGGTCCAAAACCAATGCCCGGTGCCAGCAGGCATAATACCGGGTAGTGGTTCAACACCGGCGTATAGGTCAGGATGATAACAATACCTAGCAGGCCAAAAGGCAGAATCATGCTGCCATGCTGGTATGCGAAATACAGACCTGTTGACATGGTGATTGCGAGGAAAAAATAGCCCAGTGTCCTGACCGCAGTTGCTGCTGATGGTTGTGTCACCAGTGCACCACTGCCACCGCTGAAAGGCGTGCGCACCGTTTTTGCATCGAGGCCGGATATAAAGTCATGGTATTCGTTGAGTGAATTCACACTGATGTGTGCTGAAAGTGCGCCAATTAATAGTAAACAGATGTCGATGATATTAAGCGCGCTGCCAGCAAAGTATGCGGTAGCAATACCGAGTAGTACACAGGCAGGTGTCAGCACCAGGAATGGTGGCCGGGTTGAGCTTAGCAGTGTTCGTGTTTTTGTGGGTTGCATCAGCATAATGTCCGGAATTATAGGCTAACTAGTGCAAGTTGCTAGCGTAGATTGATGGACGCTCTGGCAGATCGTTTGTCTATGTTAATGATGAGTTCGCAATGTGCATGCACGGGCATGGGTTCGTCGCCACAGCTGCAGCCGGCAAATACTTCTGTGAAAAAAACATCAACTTCTGCATTGATATAGGATGTATTGTCACTGGCACGTAAAAAGATCACGCTGATATCGCTATCATCAACCTGCCCACCGAGTGTCGTAGCTTCGTGCAAGGGGAGTGAGCCAGGTGGTAAAAGTGATAATTCATTGCAAATTGTCTTGCCGAAGCCCTGTGTGTTCCATGACTGCAATGACTGGTTGAGAGTGATAGACATAACAGGCTATTCGGGATTGTTTTCGATATCTTCGTAGGCATCAGGCTGAAATCGCGGAGAGCAGATAGCCAGAAAAACCAGTTCCGTTTCCCCGATATTTCTAATACGCTGACGGCAACCTGCAGGGATTAATACCACGTCGCCCTGTCGTACAGTGGTGGGTGGTAGTTGTCCGATCTCGACTTCACCCTGGCCTTGAAGGATTGCATAGCGCTCGACAGTATTGTGAAGCCGGTGCCAGCGTGTCGTCTCACCGGGTAATACGCGTGCCCGTGCTATCGATATATCTGGATCTTCGTTGCTATTGCAGAGTTCGTTTATGTAACAGCCTTCTTCGAAGTAATATTCTTTCGTGGTATCGATGTGTTTAATCTGTGCTTCCATGATATTGAGTGCCAGGTTAAAGGTCGCTTGTTTCCTTCACAATTTTAAAGGCATCTGAAATTGTGGGTGCGTATAGTTTGGCGACACAGCAAGAACCGGATTGGGCGGCATGAGCTTTGACCAGGCCTAGCACTTGTGTCAGATCCATTGTTTCAGAAGTAGTGCCGGCGACCCATTCGGTTTTTTCGGGTGTATAAACACTTCCAGTTGCGTCTATAAGGATGTCAGATTCATCCGGCTCAAGACAAGCAAGCTCCTGCTCGTTATCAAGGTAAGTCAATTCCGGGTCATTGGCATGTTTAATTATGCATGGCCAGTTAACAGGCTTGGTGTGCATGTGGTAGTTGCTTGTGCGCGATTTATTGCTTTTTAATCGGTAAGGCGTCATACATTGTCAGACTTGAGGGATCCTCATACCAGGGTGCCCTGTCAGCCATGTATATATTATGAATCGGTCTGGCTTCGGGATCCTGGTCCAGCGTGCCGGCAGGAATAATCACAGCCTTACCGCTCTGTGTTCGCCATGGCATATTTGAACCACATGTTTTGCAGAATGAAGCGGCAAAATGCTTTGCTTCAGCCAGTTCATAACGGCCAACAGACTCTTCTCCAGTCAGCCACTGAAACTGATCAGGATCAACGATGATGTTCGATGCGTGAGCGGTCCCGGTAATTTTCCGGCATCGTGAGCAGTGGCAATACTGAAACACCCTCGGTTTACCAGTGAACTGGTAAGTGACGGCACCACAAAGGCAGCTCCCGCTATAGGTTTTGTCTGACATGTGTTATTCCTCTTTGATACAGGGCTGATGTAACGGACGGTTTTAATGGGCCAGTTTTAACGTGGCAACACCGGCAATGATCAAGATGACACCAAGGTATCTACCAAGGCTTGCGGGGTCGCCGTAGAACATTATACCTACGAGAAAGGTGCCAGCGGCACCGATACCTGTCCATACGGCATAGGAAGTGCCAATCGGTATTTCTTTTTGAGCCAGCCACAGCAAAAAACCACTCACTGCCATAAAGGCTATCGCGATAAGAATTCCGCTAATACGAGTCTCCGCCTGCTGGGCCATTTTCAAGCCAACAGGCCAGCCAATTTCGAACAATCCCGCGAATACGAGGTATACCCAGGCCATAATAAGTCCTCTCTGTTCAATGTGCGATCAGTGTATCAGTTTGCACAAAGAAGTAGAAAGCTGGCTGATACTTTATGGGATTACCAGGTTTGCTCCATGTCTAGAAAAAGCGAGGATTATGGTCAATATGAATCCTGTAACGAGTAACATAAGAGAAGGAAGTGATGTTGAAGCAGCATCCATAGCAAGTTATTCGTGCTACTTGAACTTGATTGGTGATTGAGGTTTTTTGTTTACTTTGAGAGTGAATATATCCGGACGAGAATAATGGCCTGTTATATCAAGGTCACGTTTTGAAATTAAAGCACGATCAATATCTATCTCTGCAAACAAAATACCTTTCTCTTTTCGTAATGGTCCCGCAGTTATGTCACCGCCTGGTGCAACAACAACCGAATCACCGGGATTAATCCATTCCTCATTGGCAGGATACAGTGAAGATTTTTCCGGAAAATCATCAGGGATGTCGTTGTTTGTCAGAGCTACACCTGCACATATAACCCAGCAGCGCCCCTCGCGAGCAATATGTTGCATGCTGCCAATCCAGCCATCACCACTGTCATAAGTTGGTGCTACATATAATTCAACGCCTTGAGAATACAGTGTGTACCTTGCAAGTGGCATATAGTTTTCCCAGCATAGCAAGGTGCCAATCCTGCCTGCGGGTGTTTCCACTACATTTAATCCTGATCCATCACCGAATCCCCAAACCATACGCTCTGGATTTGTCGGCATTAGCTTGCGATGACGGTTTAATATCTTCCCGTTTGGGCCAATTGTGACTGCTGTATTGTAAATCGTGGATTTACTCAGCTTGCTATCAAGTTCATTCAAGCCGCAAACAATCGTAACTTTATTGTTTTTAGCCGCTTTGCATATCGGCTCCAGGTCTCCGGCTTTGATGTCAATAGCGCTGTGAAGTAATCGAGCATGTAGTTTTTCTGAGAGACTCCAGTCGCCACCAGGCCGTAGGCGCCAGATCCACGCCGGATATCCTGAAATAAAGGCTTCAGGGAATACGATAAGGCTGGCATTGGCGTGAGCTGCCTGTTCAATCAGATGAACAGCTTTTTGAATCGTTTTGTCACGGTTCAGTAGTATCGGTGAATCCTGGATGATTGCTATTTTTACCACGGTGTCACCTCCTGTTTGTTGCATGGGCGAATCTGTACATTATGCACATCTGTCAGAAAATTATTTCATTTGAACAGGTATTATTAGAATGTATCGATTAGCTCAATTACGAACCATGTGTTAAAACCTGAAGTATCAGGACGGAAAAAGAGGTTATTCATGAAGTTCAGCGAAAAAATGAAAAAAATGTTTGAAGATCATCGAGATCCGGACGAAATGAGTACGTGGATTTTTTCGCTGACACCGTTAGGCATTGCTTTTGCGTTTTATTTTGTATTTTTGCTACCAATGGAGATCCCTGACAAGGATCTGCTTTACGTGGTGGGTGCTGCAGCCGGCTTTGCCGGGCTACAGGCTTACTGGATAGCGCGAGGCTGGCGCCGTAATGAAGGTATGACGGTGATACTGGGAATGGTCGGCATCGGTTTTGCGCTTGCGCTAACCTATGCGTATGTGATCTTTACGCGCTGAGTCGTTATTGTATTAAAGCAGTCCTTCACCTTCGTGTGAGGGCGCCTGCTGTTCTTGCTGTTCCTGTAGTTCGCGTCTTTTTTGCATCTGCTCGATAGATTCCTGCATCGAGCGATTGAGTTCCTCCATGCCTTTGAGCAAGGATTCACCCATATCCTGTGAGCCCTGGCGCATCGCCTCATGCAGCATGCGCATACCCTCACTCATGGCTTCTTCAATCGACTCAATGTTTTCCTGCACGGATTCGTTTAGCTGCTCGGCGAGTTCGTCCATCTCCTGATCAGTAGGCACTGAGGGTTTTGGTGGCAAGGACTGCGAGGCATCAACTTTCCACTGACCGTTTTCAAGTTCGAGTACAGTTTCAAAAGCCCGGTAATCTTCCGGATTGGCGGCATCCGGGTACACAATAGTGACTACAGTTGTTTTTTCGGCACCCAGGTTGACGTCACCGAGGGCTGTTTTTTGATCAGCAGGTAATTGCAGATAAGCATCAAGCTCTGGTTGTGTTTCAGTGGTCACGAGCTCACGTGCAGCGTTTGTGTCCCCTGCTTTTAAAGCCTGCCAGTACTGTTGCGCAACATCACGTGGATTTTGAGCCGCCTGTTTGCAGGCAGTCGTTAATGCGGTGGCTAATAGTATTGCGAGAGTAGTGAGAGCTGTTTTCTTCATGAGATGCTATTAAATCTGTTTCAAGTTGTAAGTTAAAAGTTATAAGTAAAAAAACTTGAGACTTACAATTTACAACTTATAACTTTTTAGTTAATCGTACTGTTTTCCTTTTCTTCAAGCAGTAGCTGGTTATCGTAAGCGTTCAGTATCTGTTCGAAAATGTCGACTTCGTCCATTTCGCCTTCGTCAAACTCGTAGGTATGGGGGTCGGCACCCAGAATCTGCTCAAAGCGGTTGATTTCATCTTCCAGTCCGGGATTGAATTTAAGCGCTTTCATATACATATTGCGCGCTTCGACGGTAAAGGCTTCACGAAAATCCGGATCGCGGTTAAGGCGATCACGGGTTTCGGCTTTTTTCTCTTCGGATAATGGCATAGTTATTGTTCCCGTTATATGACCATGATGTCGTTTAAATGTTCCAGCAGCGGATTATCCCAGCAATGTGTCTCTGGCTTCATTAATTTGTGCAGCGAGATAGTCAGAGCCGCCGCGATCAGGGTGTACTTTTTGCATCATGCGTTTGTGCGCCTGGATGATGTCTTCCTTGCTCGCGCCCGGTTTGATACCGAGAATCTGCCGTGCTTCGTCAGTCGTCATTTTTCCCGTAGCACGGCGGCCGGATGATTGCTGCCCTGATGATTGCCTTGGACCAGACTGGTTGGATTGCCGGGTATACTGCTGGCGGAAGCGGTTAAGCAGCGGCAGAAATCTGAGTGCACCCATAATGCGGGGAATGAAGGCAGCAATAGCGCCACCGACTGCATATAGCCAGTGCATACGCCCGGTTATCGCCAGCACCACCATGATACCGATGATGGTACCGGCGACGCTCCAGAAGATCAGGTTCTTGCGTTTATCTGCGGGTGCATTGGATATCTTGTACCACAGCAGCAGAGCGATACCAATGACAGCAAGCAGTATGATGAGTCGAGTCATTGTTAGTTCACGCCTGAGATGTGATCAGTCAAAACTTGCCTGAAACAATTTTAACCTTTTAGTGCCTGGTCAACCGTAGTGCCAATATCTGCAGGATTGCGAACCACGTGAACGCCGACGGCTTCCATGGCTTCCATTTTGGCGACGGCGGTATCCGCTTTGCCGGATATGATGGCACCCGCATGGCCCATGCGACGGCCAGGAGGTGCTGATACACCGGCGATAAAACCAATCACCGGCTTATCCATGTTTTCCTGCGCCCACTCGGCTGCTTCGACTTCCTGCTGACCACCGATCTCGCCGATCAGTACAACTGCATCGGTATCCGGATCTTCGTTAGAAGCCTGCAGCACGTCGACAAAGTTGGCACCGTTAATCGGATCGCCACCGATGCCGACACTGGTTGACTGGCCATGGCCGAGGGCGGTCATCTGCGCAACCGCTTCATAGTTCAATGTGCCGGAACGCGAAACCACACCGACACGACCTGGCGCATAAATATTCGCCGGCATAATGCCAACCTTGCATTCACCGGGAGTGATGACACCGGCAGTATTGGGGCCGAAGATCATGGCGTCATGACCGATCAGGTAGCGCTTCACGCGCACCATGTCCTGCACGGGGATGCCGTCAGCAATCACGACAATGGTCTTGATGCCGGCTTCAATGGCTTCGAGAATTGCGTCGGCTGAAAACTGTGGTGGCACAAAAACGCCTGAAACATTCGCACCGGTTGCTTCTACAGCATCGGCAACGGTATCGAATACGGGGCGATCCAGGTGTTTACTGCCACCTTTACCCGGGGTGACGCCACCGACGATGTTGGTACCGGTCTTGATCGCTTCTTCGGCGTGGAAGGTTGAATGTTGCCCGGTAAAGCCCTGGTAGATGACGCGCGAATCCTTGTTGATGAAGATACTCATGCTAAAGCCTCCACTGCCTTGCGTGCGGCGTCGTCGAGATCATTCGCGGTAATGAATGGCAGGCCTGAATCCTTGAGGATTTTTTGGCCCTCCTCGTAATTGGTGCCCGACAGGCGCACCACAACCGGCTCTTCAATATGTTGATCCTGCATGGCCTGTACCACGCCGGTTGCGACCCAGTCACAGCGATTGATGCCGGCAAATATGTTCAGCAGGATCACTTTTACGTTCGGATCCTTGAGTACAATGCGGAAGGCATTGGCGATTTTCTCGGGGGAGGCGCCACCGCCAACGTCAAGGAAATTGGCCGGTCTGCCCTTGTGGTAGGTAATCGCGTCCATGGTCGCCATCGCCAGGCCGGCGCCATTAACGATGCAACCCACACTGCCATCGAGTGCAATGTAATTCAGGCCATGGCCGGAGGCTTCGACTTCCTTCGGATCTTCTTCGTCGAAATCGCGGTAGGCCGTGATGTCCGGATACTGGTGAACAGCGTTGCCATCGAATGACATTTTCGCATCGACGGCCAGCAGCTTGTCTGCACCGACGATAGCCAGTGGATTAATTTCTGCCATCAATGCCTTCTTGTCGCGGAAACAGCGATACAGGCGTTGCATCAGTTTTACTGCCTGGCTCATCAGTGGTCCGGTCAGGCCTATACGTGAGGCGATCTTGCGGCACTGGAACGCAGGCAGGCCAATCGCGGGATCAACGGCTTCGCGAATGACTTTATGCGGGTAGTTGGCGGCCACTTCCTCGATATCCATGCCGCCGCTCTCTGAGGCAATAATGGTGATGCGTTGCTTGCTGCGGTCGATAATCAGGCCGAGATAAAACTCTTTTTTAATGTCCTGTGCGGCTTCGACCAGTACCCGCTGTACGTGGCGTCCTTCAGGACCGGTCTGTGGCGTGATCAGGTTGGTGCCAATCAGCTTGTCAGCATGATGTTTTACATCATCGACAGAGTCAGCCAGCTGCACACCACCGCCTTTACCGCGGCCGCCAGCATGAATCTGGGCTTTGACCACCCAGCGCTCGCCACCAATTTCCTCGGCAATCATGCCGGCGGCGGCGTCTGTATCAGCCATGCGGCCTTCAGGCACAGGTATGTCATAAGAGCGCAGCAGTTCTTTGGTCTGGTATTCGTGAATATTCATGGTGAGTGCTTTCTCTTGTTAATCTGTGCTTACGCGCTGGCCGCGATCTGGTCTGCTTTATCGACCAGCACCTGGGCCTGTCGTATCGAGGCCGCGTCGATCATTTTGCCGTTCAGGGAGACTGCGCCCTTGCCCTCGGCAGCGGCCACTTTCATGGCTTCGAGGATCTGGCGTGCAGTCTCGACTTCATCTGCTGCCGGCGAGAATACTTCGTTTGCCATCTCGATCTGGCTTGGGTGTATCGCCCATTTGCCCTCAAATCCAAGTGCGGCATCCGAGCGCGCGACCGAAAGGTAGCCGTCTTTATCCTCGATATCGCCAAATGGGCCGTCGATCGGACGCAAGCCATAGGCACGGCAGGCCACAACCAGGCGTGACATGGCGAAATGCCACTGGTCACCCCAATGGTGCTCGCGCTCACCGGTTTCTTCATGCGGGTGCGTTAGCAGGGTGTAGGCAGGGTTGGCGCCACCCATGTTTGTCGTTCTGGCCTGGGTGGAAGCGGCATAGTCAGCCACGCCAAAGTGCAGGGCTTCAAGCCGATCCGGACAGGCCTGGGCAATGGCTTCGACATTGGCCATGCCCATGGCTGTTTCAATCAGGGCCGTGAGCGCGATAGGCTTCAGGCCCTTGGCCATCTCGATCTGGCTCAACAGTGTGGCGACGAACTCAAGCTCCTCGGGCCTGCCTACCTTGGGAACGAGAATCGAATCCAGCTTGTCGCCGGCCTGCTCAACCACGTCGATAATGTCGTGGTAG
>JARFRD010000105.1 GCA_029287435.1 Gammaproteobacteria bacterium | reverse complement strand
TTCCTTGAAGCACATAGATGCGGCAGCCTTAAATGCGAATTCGGATGAGTCGACTTCGTGGAAGGATCCATCATAGAGTGCAACATTCACATCAACGACCGGATAGCCAGCCAGTACGCCGGAAGCTATCGTGTCTTCCACGCCTTTTTTTACCGCCGGGATAAATTCGCGTGGAACTGCACCACCCTTGATCTCATCAGCAAATTCGAACTCGCTGCCAGACTCCTGTGGCATCAATCGCAGATAAACATGCCCGTACTGACCGCGACCACCAGACTGTTTCGCATATTTGTGCTGATGCTCAACAGTTTTCTTAATCGTCTCACGGTAAGCAACCTGTGGCTTGCCAACATTTGCTTCGACACTGAATTCCCTCATCATGCGATCAATAATGATCTCCAGATGAAGCTCACCCATTCCGGATATAATCGTCTGTCCGGATTCTTCATCAGTTTGAACGCGGAACGAGGGATCTTCCTGGGCAAGCTTGGACAACGCCAGGCCCATCTTTTCCTGATCGGTCTTGGTCTTGGGCTCAACCGCCTGCGAAATAACCGGCTCCGGAAATTCCATGCGCTCAAGCGTAATAATGTTATTTGGATCGCACAGCGTGTCACCCGTGGTTATGTCTTTGAGACCTACCGCTGCAGCGATATCGCCGGCCAGTACTTCCTTGATTTCTTCACGTGAGTTAGCGTGCATCTGAAGGATGCGACCAATCCGCTCTTTTTTGTGCTTGACTGGGTTATAGACAGTATCACCGGAGTTGAGGACACCGGAGTAAACACGGAAGAACACCAGCTGACCCACAAATGGATCGGTTGCAATCTTGAACGCGAGTGCTGCAAAGGGTGCCTTGTCGTCGGAAGGACGCTCTGCCACTGTCTCGTCTTTATCGTCAAGTACGCCCGTTATAGCCGGAACATCAACGGGAGACGGCATCAGATCTACGATACCGTCGAGCATCGACTGAACGCCTTTGTTCTTGAATGCTGAACCACAGAAAACACACACCACTTCATTCGCCAGTGTCTGCACTCGCAGGCCCTGGAATATCTCGTCAACTGAAAGTTCACCTTCTTCGAGGTATTTATCCATCATTTCTTCAGACGCTTCCGCGGCTGTTTCGACGAGAGACTCATGGTATTCCTGGCATTGTGCCAGCATGTCTTCGGGGATATCGCGCTCCTCGAATTTCATGCCCATGTTTTCCTCTTCCCAGTAGATCGCTTTCATGCGAACCAGGTCGACAATTCCTTCGAAATTGTCTTCTGCACCGATAGGCAATTGCATCGGTACAGCATTTGCACCGAGTCGATCCTTCAACTGGCCGACTACACGCAGGAAATCAGCTCCTGCTCGATCCATTTTGTTGACGAAGGCCATGCGTGGGACTTCATATTTATCGGCCTGGCGCCATACTGTTTCAGATTGGGGCTCTACACCACCAACCGCACAAAACACTGCACAGGCACCGTCCAGCACACGCAGGGAACGCTCAACTTCAATCGTGAAGTCAACGTGTCCGGGCGTATCAATGATGTTGATTCTGTGCTCATCTTTCTCCTGGCGCATACCCTTCCAGAAGCATGTTGTTGCTGCAGAAGTAATCGTAATACCACGCTCCTGCTCCTGCTCCATCCAGTCCATGGTGGCAGCGCCGTCATGCACTTCGCCGATCTTGTGCGAAATACCGGTATAGTACAGAACACGTTCTGTGGTCGTCGTTTTACCCGCATCAATGTGAGCCATGATGCCGATGTTGCGATACCTCTGAATTGGAGTCTTGCGAGCCACTTCGTAAATTCCTTAACTACTCAACGTTTAAAATTAGTAACGGTAATGAGCGAAAGCCTTATTGGCTTCAGCCATGCGGTGCGTATCTTCACGCTTCTTGACCGCTGTTCCGCGATTCCCTGCTGCGTCAATCAGTTCACCAGCCAGCCTTACACCCATAGATTTTTCTCCACGCTTGCGTGAAGCTTCTACCAGCCAGCGCATAGCGAGCGCCGTACGCCTGTTAGGGCGGACTTCAACCGGGACCTGGTATGTTGCACCACCTACCCGGCGACTCTTGACTTCGACGGTAGGACGCACATTTTCCAGTGCGTTTTCAAATACTTCCAGCGGATCATCATTCGTCCGCTCTGCAATCAGATCGAGAGCACCGTAGGTGATCTTTTCTGCTGTCGACTTCTTGCCATCCAGCATCAGGATATTTACGAATTTGGCCAGCGTTTCACTGCCGAACTTGGGATCGGGCAGGATTTGGCGTTTCGGTACTTCTCTTCTTCTTGGCATCTTAAAACCTGTTGATTAAATTAAGATTTAGGCCGTTTGGCGCCGTATTTTGATCTGCCCTGACGGCGATCTCCGACACCCGATGTATCCAGCGAACCACGCACAACGTGGTAGCGAACACCTGGCAAATCCTTTACTCGTCCACCCCTGATCAGCACTACTGAGTGCTCCTGGAGGTTGTGTCCTTCACCGCCGATGTAGCTACTGACTTCGTAACCATTTGTAAGCCTTACACGGGCCACTTTACGCAGTGCCGAGTTAGGTTTCTTAGGCGTCGTTGTATATACACGTGTACATACACCTCTACGCTGCGGGCAGGCCATCAGCGCGGGGACATTTGACTTCTTTTTCTGGCTCTGGCGCGGCTTGCGAACCAGCTGATTAATTGTTGGCATTCACTTTTTCTCCAACCCAAAACGAGACGCAGGCCGGATTGGTCTTCCGGCCTGCGAAAAGAGCGGGGATTTTAGGCACATCAGTGCCGACTGTCAACCCGATTACGGGCATATCACCGCGTTTCGACGTGCATTTATTGCCTACACGACGATGCGGTTTTTTCTGACGGCGATCAGGCGGACAAAGCTGCCTCGTCGCCTTCTGAAACTTCCGTGTCACCGGATGAGTCGGCATCGACGAACTGTTTGAGTGCCTCGGCTTCAACCGACTCCTGGTGCTTGCGGCGATGACGCTCCTGATGGTGCGCCAGGCCGGTACCTGCCGGTATGAGACGGCCTACGATGACGTTTTCCTTGAGGCCTCGCAACGAGTCGACCTTGCCGTTGATGGCAGCTTCGGTCAGTACACGGGTGGTCTCCTGGAAGGAAGCTGCCGAAATAAAGGACTCAGTAGTTAGAGACGCCTTGGTAATACCGAGCAGATCGCGGGTATAGGTTGCCGGAATCTTGCCTTGCGACTCCATCTCGTCATTGGTCTCGAGCAGGGTTGAACGTTCAAGCTGCTCACCCGGCAGGAAGAGAGTGTCGCCCGGAGTATCCACGGTGACTTTACGCAGCATCTGACGCACGATAACTTCGATGTGCTTATCGTCGATTTTCACACCTTGCAGGCGATACACGTCCTGCACTTCTTCAACGATATACTCGAGCAGGTTGGCAACACCTTTCAGACGCAGAATATCGGCTGCAAGCGGCGGTCCTTCAACAATCACTTCGCCTTTTTCTACGGACTCACCTTCAACTACTGAGAGCGGACGTCCTTTTGCTATCAGGAATTCATGGTTTTCGCCCTCTGCATCGGTCAGTACCAGGCGCTGCTTGCCTTTCGTTTCCTTGCCGAAAGACACGATACCGCTGACTTCTGCCAGGATCGCGTTGTCTTTTGGTTTACGCGCTTCAAACAGCTCGGCAACACGTGGCAGACCACCCGTGATATCACGGGTGGTCGAACCTTCGTGAGGTATCCTTGCCAGAATGTCACCGACATTGACCTTACCGCCATCATCGAGCATCAGAATGGCGCCGCCAGGAAGATCATACTTTGCGACAATTTCAGTGCCGGGGAACACCATGGGTTCACCCTTTGCATCTACAAGCATAATCGCTGGCTTCAGATCGCCTGCTGCAGCGGAACGAGAGCCCCGCTCTGAAATCACGTAACGGGTCAGTCCGGTAATGTCGTCCGACTGCTTGTTATAGGTAACACCTTCAACCATGTCGATGAAGCTGGCTTTACCTTGTACTTCACTGACTATCGGATGGGTATGCGGATCCCAGCTGGCAACAATCTGCCCAGCTTCTACATCATCACCATCTTTGATTGTGATTTCTGCACCATAGGGAATCCGGTGTTTTTCGCGATTGGCACCACGGGTATCCTGGATGACCATCTCACCTGAGCGAGATATCGTGACATAGTTGCCTTTGCTGTTTTCAACAAATTTAATATTGTTGAGTATCACCTTACCGGTGTTTTTCAGCTCAACGTTGCTCACTGCAGCCATACCCGTCGCCGCGCCACCAATATGGAAGGTACGCATCGTCAGCTGGGTTCCAGGTTCGCCAATACTCTGAGCGGCGATTACACCCACGGCTTCTCCAGACGTCACCAGATGACCACGACCAAGGTCACGGCCATAGCACTTCGCGCATATACCAAAACGTGTTTCACATGTAACTGGAGATCGAACGATGATTTCATCGATATAGTGGTCTTCCAGCAGCTTCACATCCCGCTCATCGATCATCTTGTTGCGGGCTATCAGCACAGAACCGTCTTCAGGATTGGCTATATCCTCAACTACAACTCGACCGAGCACACGGTCAGCCAGAGGAAGTACGATTTCACCACCCTGCACCAGGGTTTCCTTACTGACACCGGCATTCGTTCCGCAATCATCTTCAGTGACAACGAGATCCTGGCAGACATCAACGAGGCGGCGTGTCAGGTAACCCGAGTTCGCAGTCTTCAACGCGGTATCCGCCAACCCCTTACGTGCGCCGTGAGTAGAAATAAAGTACTGGAGTACGTTCAATCCCTCACGGAAGTTAGCCGTAATCGGCGTTTCGATAATCGAGCCATCTGGCTTGGCCATCAAGCCGCGCATACCGGCTAGCTGACGTATCTGTGCATGTGAGCCACGTGCACCCGAGTCAGCCATCATGTAAATCGAGTTGAATGAATCCTGCTCGATCTTTTTACCGTCTTTATCTGTTGCGGTATCTGTTCCAAGCTCGTCCATCATTGAGTTGGCAACCTGCTCACTGGTGTGAGTCCAGATATCAACGACTTTGTTGTAACGCTCGCCGTTCGTAACCAGGCCGTCATTGAATTGCTGCTGGATATTTATGACTTCGTTTTCAGCCTCTTCCAGAATTTCAGCTTTCTTGGCCGGGATCACCATGTCATCGACACCAATCGAAATACCAGAACGGGCAGCCATGGAGAAGCCGGTATACATCAGCTGGTCAGCAAAGATGACGGTATCTTTCAGGCCCGCTTCTCGATAACTGCGGTCGATCACCTGGGAAATGGCCTTCTTTTTCATGACCTGGTTGATTTCGCTGAATGGGACGGCTGACGGGAGTATCTCTGAGAGCAGAGCGCGGCCAACCGTTGTGTCATAAATAGTGGTCACCGTCGTCATGTTGCCGTCTTCGTCATTCGGTGTCTCGGTAATGCGAATCTTTGCGCTCGCATGCAGCCCTACTTCTCCTGACTCGTAAGCGCGACGTGCTTCGGCAACATCGGAGAAATAACTGCCGCTACCGGGTGCCTGTACGTCTTCGCGAGTCATGAAATACAGACCGAGTACGATATCCTGCGATGGCACAATGATCGGATCGCCGTTAGCTGGCGAGAGCACATTGTTTGTCGACATCATCAGGGTGCGTGCTTCCAGCTGAGCCTCGATGGAAAGCGGTACGTGTACAGCCATCTGGTCGCCATCAAAGTCGGCGTTATAAGGCGCACAAACCAGGGGATGCAATTGAATGGCCTTGCCTTCAACAAGAATCGGTTCAAATGCCTGGATGCCGAGACGATGAAGTGTCGGGGCGCGGTTGAGCATGACAGGATGCTCGCGGATGACTTCTTCAAG
>JARFRD010000073.1 GCA_029287435.1 Gammaproteobacteria bacterium | reverse complement strand
GTTGAAGACTGCGCGGGGAATATTGAGCAGTTGCGCAATGATATCGCGCTCGCATTCGAGCAGGCCGTGGTCGATACCCTGGTGATCAAGTGCCGGCGTGCATTGAAACAGACCGGTGCCAGGCAGCTAATCGTTGCCGGTGGTGTAGGCGCAAACCGTCATCTGCGTGCGCGTTTGCAGGAAGTCGCGGAGCAGGACGGATTTCGTCTCAGTTTTCCCCGCATCGAGTTCTGCACGGATAACGGTGCAATGATTGCCTATGCAGGCTGGCTGCGCCTGCAGGCCGGTGAGTCGCAGCCGGCGGATATCGATGCCCGGGCCCGTTGGCCACTGGATGAGCTCAGCAAGCTGGTGACTTAAAAGAAGTGTCGTTCGTCATTCGTCTTTGGTCGTGGGTCAATCACTAACGACGTTATTTTTTCGGGCCGATTTTATTTTCCTTGCCTTCGATAATATTGCGGATGTTGCTGCGGTGACGCCAGTACAGCAGCAGGGTCATCAGTCCAAGGGTGGCTGCCAGTTCCATCGACTGGGTCAGGTGCCAGAGGATGAACGGAGCGGCGAGCACGGAAATCAGTGCCGACAGCGATGAAATCTTGAACAGGAATGCTGCACCCAGCCAGATGGCCAGGGCAACCAGGCCGGTGATCCAGTTAAAGCCGAGCAGCGCGCCATAATAGGTGGCAACACCCTTGCCACCCTTGAAGCCATAGTAAATTGGATAGACATGTCCAAGAAAAGCAGCAAGGCCGGTAACGGCAATAGCAGCAGGCGCAGTTTCAAGCTGGCTGACGACAACAACCGGCAACAAGCCCTTCAACATATCGCCGAATAAGGTAATAATGGCCGCTTTTTTGCCGCCGTGGCGCAGAACATTGGTAGCGCCGGGATTATGAGAGCCGACACTGCGCGGATCATTCAGCCCCATTAACTTGCAGGTAATGATCGCTGTTGATATTGAACCGACCAGGTAACCAGCCAGGGCATAGAGTAGATAATACAGTTCAAAATTCATGTTGGAACGCAGAGTGAACAGTGCAAATACGCAAACAGGCCGCAAGCATACAACAGGTGCAAAAAATTGTCCGTGAAAATCGATTGCGTTTTTCTGCACGGTTGGGCAATGAACAGTGCAGTGTGGAAGCCCTGCGAAGCCCTGATGCCTGACAGTATTACGCCTGTTTACGTGGATTTACCGGGTCACGGTGAAAATGCATTGCATGAAAGTCCGCAAACCGCATCGAAGCTGGATGACTACGTTGAATACGTGGCCTCGAAAATACAGCGGCCGGCCCTGGTCGTGGGCTGGTCACTGGGTGGACTGGTTGCGCTGCGCCTGGCAGAACGTTATCCGGACAAAGTCAGTCGGCTGCTACTGGTCGCTTCCAGTCCCAGGTTCGTGCAGGCATCGGACTGGACGTGCGCGGTTGAAGCCGACGTATTTGACCAGTTCGCCAGCATGCTGCAAAAAGATGTGGCCGCGACCATTCGTCGTTTTCTTGCCTTGCAGGTACGTGGAACATCAGCCTCGATGAAAACGGTAAAGCAGTTACAACAGGCATTGAGTGATCGCGGAACACCGGCAATAACCACCATGATCAATGGCTTGAATATTTTATCCAGCTCAGATCTGAGATCATCGCTGAACAATATCCAGGTACCTGTTAACTGGTTGCTCGGTGACAGGGATGCGATCGTGCCCGTCGAACTGGCACCGGTTTTGAGGGATCTGTTACCGCAGGCAGATATCCAGGTGCTCGAGGGGGCAGGGCATGCGCCGTTTATTTCACACCCCGAGGTGTTTGCACAGCTTATTGATAACCTGGCATTGCCGTATTCATCATGACAGCAGACACACTCAACATCAGTAAACACAAGATCAGGCGCGCCTTTGACCGCGCTGCAGACAGTTATGATGATGCTGCTGTTTTGCAGAAAGAAGTCTGCAGCCGTTTGCTGGAACGGCTTGACTATGTGCGCCTGGAACCACAGATGATTCTTGACCTTGGCGTGGGTACCGGCGAAGCAATTACACCGCTGATGCAGCGCTATAACAAAGCCAGTATTGTTGCGCTCGATCTGTCCGAACACATGCTGCATAAAGCCAAAGCGCATGGGCGCCTGTTTCGTAAACCTGAACTGGTATGTGCTGATCTCGAAGCCCTGCCTTTTGCCGATAATTCATTTGACCTGGTGTTTTCCAGCCTGGCCTTGCAGTGGTGCAACAACCTGGGTGAAACCATGAAAGGTTTACTGCGTGTGCTCAAACCCGGTGGTCTGTTGATGTTTACCACCTTTGGTCCGGATACCTTAAAAGAGCTAAAGGCCAGCTGGCAAAATATCGACGATACGGTACATGTGAATCCGTTCGTTGATATGCATGATGTCGGCGATGAGATGCTCAACAGCGGTTTTGCAGATCCGGTGATCGAGGCCGAGGTAATCACGGTTACCTATGATCATGTTGATCGCCTGATGCAGGATCTGCGTGATATCGGCGCCAATGTAAAATCAGAAGGATTTCGTTCCGGCTTGACCACTCCTGCAATGATGCGTCAGCTCAGCGATGCCTACGAGACATATCGCGTCGATGGCGATTTGCCCGCCAGCTACGAAGTTGTATACGGGCATGCCTGGAAAGCTCAGGCGGTGGACGATAGCAAAAGCAACAGCGTCCAGGTCGATGTTTCACTCCCCGGCCAACATACAGAACTATAAAAAAAGCCCGGTTAATACCGGGCTTTTTTATCTATAACTACAGCAGTCTGTGATCAGGCAGAGAATGCGACCCTGAGTTTCTTCAGGGCATTTTTCTCCAGCTGGCGGATGCGCTCTGCAGATACGTTGTACTCAGCTGCCAGTTCGTGCAGTGTTGCCTTGTCATCCTGCAACCAGCGGCGCTGAATAATGTCGCGACTACGTTCATCCAGCTGGTTGATGGACGAGTTCATCACATTGATATGCTGCTGGCTCCAGTCCTCTGCTTCAAGCGCAGATGCGGGATCAGCACGCATATCGGTCAGGTAAGCTGACGGTGCGTAATGGTTGTCGTCGTCATCGTCTACCGGACTGTCAAAAGCTACATCGTGTGCGTTCAGACGTGCTTCCATTTCCAGCACGGTTTCGGGTTTGACGCCAAGCTTGTCCGCGACTTCGTTCACTTCTTCCTGGTTGAACCAGCCCAGGCGTTTTTTCGAACTGCGCAGTTTAAAAAATAACTTGCGCTGCGCCTTGGTCGTGGCCACTTTCACAATGCGCCAGTTGCGCAGAACGAATTCATGTATTTCAGCCCTGATCCAGTGTACGGCATAGGAAATCAGGCGAACACCGTGATCGGGTGAAAAACGTTTAACCGCTTTCATCAGGCCGATATTGCCTTCCTGCACCAGGTCA
>JARFRD010000047.1 GCA_029287435.1 Gammaproteobacteria bacterium | reverse complement strand
GTAGCGGATCTCATGACTTTCTCACCGGACTCGGTGCCTCCTGTTTGTCTGGATGTGGGTAAAAAGAAACGTTTTTCAGCCAGAGGCGTAGAGCCTGATAGTGGATTGCGACGATTATTTTTACGCTTATCAGCGGATAGCGGATAAGGACGCTTGCCAGGTTCAGTCTGTTGATAGTCTGCCGTCGTAGCAACAATGAAGCATTAAACAGTTCCTTGCCGTTCTGGAAGTTTTTCATGTGTACTACAAGTTCGTCAGCGGGGCTTCTGAAACGCCAGTCATAATCAATATTCATATCCATGAAGGGAGAGACGTGAAAGCGCTTGTCAAGCAGAAAGCGTTTTGTCGTCGTGTTACCCTTGTTTTGTGATTCGGTCAGAATGTAACAGTATTGCTGCCCCCAGGGTGTGTTGTTCACTTCAGCGACTATGGCTTCTACTTTGCTACCGGTCTTGTCAAAGCAGTAATAAAAGCTGACCGGGTTAAATCCATAACCTAAATAGCGAAGATTGGTAAGCAGTCGTATTGGCCCCTCGAGCGTAATACCGGATTCCTGTCTTACGAAACCACGTACCGCTTCTGCCAGGCCAACAGCATTTTCACCCAGGTGATCTTCACGCCTGAAGCGTGCCAGGGCAGGGCGTCGAGTGGACCACAGCCAGTATTTATCGAATAGTGTCGGTAACTCATCCAGATCCAGATAAAGCATGAACATGCCATACTTGAATGTATGTGGAACGGGTTTATAGCGCTGGTGTTTAACTTGCCCGACGTAGAGACGACTGTGCATCATCGTATTCCTTGAAATCTCGCAGTGCATCAAGCGCGCTAACCACGCCATCTTCATGAAAACCAAAGCGCCAGTATGCCCCGCAGTACCAGGTTCTCTGTTTACCATTGATGTCGCGGTGCTGTTTTTGCGCGGCGACACCCTGGGGGGTGAAAACCGGATGCTGGTATTGCATCCGGCGAATTACCTTGTCAGGATCGATATTCTGCGTGTCGTTAAGTGTTACGCAGAACGTTTCTCTTGACCGTATTCCCTGCAGCATGTTCATGTTATAAGTGACAGACACCCGTTGTCCGGGAGCTTGCCGGCGCAGGTAATTCCAGGCAGCCCATGTGCGTCTGTTTTTTGGAAGAATTGAAGTGTCGGTGTGCAAAACAACATCATTGTTCTGGTAGGGAATCGCTCCGAGCACAGCCTGTTCCAGGTTGCTTGGGTCCTCAAGTATGTTTAACGCCTGGTCGCTGTGTGTGGCAATGAACAGGTGATCAAAGCGTTCCACCTTGCCGGTAGAGGTGTTTAGTTCGACATGCGTAGGCAGACGCTTTACGGATACGACAGCCTCATTGAGTCGGATTCTGTCTTTGAACGGCGCAGTTAGCTTTTTGACGTACTCTCGTGATCCGCCCTCGATAACACGCCATTGCGGCCGGACTTTTATATTTAACAGTCCATGGTTTGCGAAAAACCTGACGAAATAGCAGGCCGGAAATTCCAGCATTTGTTGCGGGTCGGTCGACCAGATGGCCGCACCCATTGGAATAATGTAATTATCGATAAACAGGCGGCCATAGTCATTGTCTTCAAGGTACTCACCCAGTGACATGGCTTCGTCATCGCGATGGCCGATTAATTCGGGAGATTCCCGATTGAATCGAAGTATATCCCTGATCATGCCGAGAAAACGCGGTCTGAAGATGTTACGTCGCTGGGTAAACAACTGGTTTAGCGATGAACCGTTATATTCGATACCACTTGATTCACACCGGCTGCTGAATCCCATATTGGTCGGCCGGGATGCGACGCCCAGTTCATCAAGAAGTGCAATGAAGTTCGGATAGGTCCAGTCATTAAAAACGATGAAGCCGGTATCGATAGCATGTTGTGTTCCGCCAAAGACGATATCGTGAGTGTGGGTGTGCCCACCGATATGATCTCCAGCCTCGAAGACAGTAATATCGTGATTCTTGCACAAGTGCCAGGCGGACACGTTACCAGCTATGCCGGTACCGATAATAGCGATTTTCATGGCAGCATAACCCCGTCTTTTCCCGTTCTCTGCGGTACGGTACGAATTTTTGAAATGTCGTATCCCTGTTCCCTGATATGCTTGATGATTGTGGCGTAATCAGACGCGGGGATTGACGGTGTACGGGCCATGATCCAGACATAATCGCGCTTGTTGCGGCCAATAACCGTCTGCGTGTAGTCTTCGTTAAGATAGATAATCCGGTAGTCCGCCTTGACGGGCCAGATGAACTGCATTCCCCAGACTGCATTGGACGGGTCGTCGCGGATGAAACCCGTGGGCCTGTAGGTTTTCACCGGACCATCAAACGAGCCCTTGTTGAATGTAAAGGTTGTTGCAACCTGTCTGTTGTTTATCAGTTCATAGGACTCAACGGCATTATGTGCATCACGTTCAATAAAAGTCGGAATGTTGGCAATGACATACCAGTCGCCCATGAAACGATCGAGATCGACCCTGGGCACGGTCTTCAGCGGGGTTGATGTGCTGCAGGCAGACAGTGTCATCGCCAGGATAATAAAAAGGATGCGAAAAAATACATTCTGATGTTGATTATTCGATGACATAGCGAAGCACTCGGCCTTTACTGGTGGTGGACTGCAATGCCAGCCACTGATCGTCTCCGGAATACCAGAGGTCGATATCGAGTGCTTCAGCTGTGAGCTTGTAGTGATTGGCGGATACGTTTCTATTGCGAACCCGAATGGATTTTTCGCCGAGCTCTTCAACATCGACGTCAAGGTACTCGCCGGTTTGTGAGTTTAACAGCCGGTCGTTCTGGAGAAAGGATTTGTCCCAGTAGGCAAACGTGCTGATACACGCAGGCAGGGTGGTTTCGCTATCCCTGGTTACCAGGTGGAATCCCCGGTCATTGGTGGTGCCCTGAACGCTGAACAGGTCGCCATTCTGGTCGGTTGTTGAAGCAATACTTTTAAGGCACTGGTCGTACCAGAGTTCAGTGTTCTCATGCCGGTAAGTGAAAAAGGGTAATTTCAGGAAGGTGACATCGAAATCAGCGCGAGTATCAAGCTGTTCATGTTTGCCTTCCCGCGTGACTCTGAAATAGTGGTGACCGATGGCCTTGTTATCCAGGTAGACCTTGAAGTGCCACTCATGTTCGATAGCGGTGCTAGCGTTGACAGGCAAAAAAGCGGTAAGCGAGTATGCAAGTACCGACGCGAGTAGAATCGTGGTAGAGCGGGATAAACGTTTCATCACTGTGTCACCGCACTTGCGGTATCCCTGGGAATGCCTGGAATAAAGGCATTGGTGCGTTCCACGTAGTTACGGTATCCGGGGCGCCGCTCAACGATATCTTTCTCCAGCAATGTGACACCGGAAACACGCAACAGCAGGAAAGTCATCAACACTGGCGACAGGAGAGACCACCAGCCTCCAGCTGCGACTGCAAACAGGTAAAAGCCCCACCATACGCAGCATTCACCGAAGTAATTCGGGTGCCTGGTATAGCGCCACAGGCCCTTGTCCATGACGCGCCCCTGATTGGCAGGCCGGCTCCTGAAGGCGGCCAGCTGCGCATCGGCAATACTTTCAAACAGCACGCCGAAAATTATCAGCGAGGCAGCCAGTCCATCAAGCAGGTTCGGTGGCCTGCTGCCTGTGATGGCAGCGAGCAATGGCAAGGCAATGATCCAGGCCAGTGTGCCTTGTAGCAGGAAGACGATGAACAAACTCTTGATTGAAAAATGCGGTGAGAATTTGCGTCGCATGGCCTGGTAGCGAGGGTCCTCGCCTTCACCCCAGTTGCGCCAGGTGATATAGGCCGACAGGCGCAGCGCCCAGAAACCTAAAAGCGTAAGGACAAGGATGCTGCGTGACGTTGTAAATTCGTAGCCAGTAAACCAGGTGATACCGAGAGCCAGGAAAACAATCGACCACAAACTGTCGACGATACTCACGTCGCCCTTTAAAAGACTCACGATCCATGTGAGTAAGGGGAGGAGTAGGGCGGGGAACAGTCCGTAGAGGAAAAGCGGTAAGTCAAACACGAGCTTCACAACCCTGGGTAAAAAGACCGTGTGTCCGGTACCTGGTACCGTCCAGCCTGTTTGAGAGAATCATCAGAGCCGGCATAAAGAGGGCCCAGCCGATTGCGAGCGCAGACATCGCGGTGATGACGTCAGGCACCTGTACTCCGCCAAGTTTGTAGCCGGCGAAATAAGCGGCAGGGCCGGCTACAGTGCCAATTGCGGCAGCCAGCAGTGGACGTTCTTTCAACCATCTCAGTGACACATTGAGCGTAGTGGCGAAGAGCAGCCACATGGCAATGATCCAGTGTGGCGCGGTGCCCTCGATCAGTGTGCCGGATGGGTACTGCAGCAAGCCTGCATAAACCAGCAGGCTGTCCCAGGTTGCACCGATGAGGCCTGCAGACAGTACCAGGAGCAGTTCATCGCGGGGACGATCTGCAGTGCCGATGTGCCAGGCCACTATCACCAAAGCAATCGACGTGCCCAGCCAGGGGAGATGATTGGCACCGGCCAGCACACAGCATAACCAGCCGATCTGGAAGGTGACGGCATTGATAAGTATGGCCTTCATGGCCTTACCTTTTTTTCAAACAGGTAGTGACTTACCCACCATTGCTGGCCATTGTCGTAGCCGAACAGTTCTGCGCAGGCCATAAAGAACATGCGCCAGCGCATCCACCACTGTTGTGCTGCCTCTTCACCATAGGTTTCCCGTATCACAGGCCATAGGGTGTTTTTGTTATTATCCATGTTGTCGAGCCATGCATTGGCGGTTTTTTCGTAGTGCCTTCCATCCCAGCGCCATTGTCTCAGGAACGTAAGGCGTTCCTGGAAATGCAACGGCAAGTCATCACTCGGCATCATGCCGCCGCTGAAAAAATGTCTGCTCATCCAGTCAGCCGAATTTATGTCCTCGAACGCATAAGGCACGTCACGGTGACAGAAGATGTGCATGAAAAAGCGACCGCCGGGTTTCAGCCAGTCGTAAATACTGTTGAACAATTGCCGGTAGTTTCTCATGTGTTCGAACATTTCAACAGAAACGACCCGGTCATATGTTTTCTGGCTTATGAAGTCGTTCATGTCGCAGGTTTGCACAGTGACATTGTTCAATTGTTTTTGCCGGGCCAGACGAGCGATGTGTTCGCGTTGGGACATCGAGTTGGAAACCGCAGTGATGCGGCTATCAGGATACTGCGCGGCCATCCAGAGTGTAAGCGATCCCCAGCCACAACCCAGTTCGAGAATATCCATACCATTCTGTAGTCCGGCGTGTTCGCAGGTGAGGCGCAAGGCTTCAGTTTCGGCGGCATTCAAATCAGTGGTGCCCGGCCCCCAATGGCAACAGCTGTACTTGTTCCGCTCTCCGAGTACTTTCAGAAAAAAACTGGTTGGTAGTTCGT
>JARFRD010000168.1 GCA_029287435.1 Gammaproteobacteria bacterium | reverse complement strand
TGCGGTCAGTGATTCGCCAGGAACGCATTCAGTTACTCGATCCACAAGCAAAAATGGGTAACGATGTGGAAGGAACTGCTTGATTTCTTCTGACAACATCTCACTCACTTTCTTTCTCCGGTTTTTCTAATTTTTTTTCGAGCGCTTTAACACGCATGGCAAGCTCATCAAGATTCTTGATGCGGGCGTAAATCATGCGCCACTTGCGCGCCTCGATCGCAGGTATTGCTGATGAATACCAGCCCGGCTCCTTGATGGTATTAGCCACATTTGTGCGACCTGTCAGATACACCTTGTCAGCAATCTCAAGATTATCTCCGATGGCGACGCCACCACCAATAACACAGTTTTCACCAATAACCACTGATCCGGCTATGCCGCTGCTACCCGATATCGTGGTATTTCTGCCGATGTGATCATTATGACCAATCTGGGTCTGATTATCGATCTTGACAACGTCCTCGATCACCGTGTCACCAATCGCGCCACGATCAATCGAGGTATTCGAACCTATTTCAACATCGTTGCCAATGCGGACATTTCCCAATTGAGGTACCTTCATGTAGGCATCGGCCTCATCGTCCCAGACATAGCCAAAACCATCTGCACCAATAACAGCGCCAGCATGAAGTATGCAGTCATTGCCGACAGTACACCCCTCACCGATGGTAACATTCGGGTAAAGCATGGTTCCGGCACCAATCGATGCGTTTTTTTCAATCACACTGCAAGCTGATATACAGCTGCCGGCACCGACAGTGGCTCCACTCTTGATGACTGCACAGGCTTCAATCCTCGCCGAAGGATCGACCGCAGCATCTTCAGCTACAACAGCATCTGGCGATATCCCCGCCTCAATTTGCTCAATCGGATTCAGCAGCAGGGCTATTTTTGAAAAGGCAAGACGGGGGCTGGCTGACACCAGTGCTGGCTTGTTGCACTTTTGCAGCAGATCTTCCGTTACGATAACTGCGGCAGCATCAGTCGTTTCCAGGTGCCTTGCGTATTTTGCATTTGAAACAAATACAATACTACCGGGCACCCCCTTGTCGATATCCGCCACGGACTCAATAACAGTGCCACTGTCTCCGGAAACGATGGTTCCGGTTTTTTCAGCTAACTCTGCGAGAGTGAACGACATACGTCTTAATTATTATTTCTTGAAAGCCTTTTTCATGCGCTCAAGTACCTTGTTGGTAATGTCGAGCTTTTCATCCGCATACACGACGCCTTCACTCAGGATAAGGTCGTATTTCTCATCTTTTGCAATCTCATTAATGATACTGCTAACAGACTGTTGTAATACTGCCAGTTCCTGGTTTCTTACTGTTGCAACTTCCTGCTGCAACATCGCCTCTTTCTGCTTGAATTCCTGGATCTTGGCGATAATGCTGTTTTTCAATTCATTGAGCTTGTCTTCAGTCATCACCAGCTCATTACGCTTGTAGTTTTCCTGCATGCTCTTGATTTCTTTTTCCATCTCCTGCAATTCAGTTTTGCGCCCACCGAAGCGTTCCAGCATGGATGCGTTTACCGCTTCAACCTGCGGCGCATCAGTCAGGATTTTTTCAACACTGACAAAACCAATTTTTGGTGTACTTGCTGCCATGACGTTCGCCGATACGAATACAAACAGCAAAGCTGAGAGAGCTATGTTTTTCATAAAATAATTACCTCGTTAAAAGAATGAACCAATACTAAACTGGAATGGGCGCAAATCGTCGCCAGGAACATCATTAATGGGCACACCATAACTAAATCTTAAAGGGCCAATAGGAGCCAGCCATACTAAAGAGAGGCCAGCCGATGTTCTGAGTTGCTGCGCATCGAATCCGTTTTCTGTCGAATTGTAAGTAGGCGCGTCATCCAGGAACACGTTACCAATATCAACAAACGCGCTCAGACGAACTGAGTTTGGCGGTTTCTCCATGAATGGTATCGGAAATATGACGTCAGCACCACCAACGACGCGTAAATTACCGCCGATCGGCGCATTGGAGAAAACATCGCGGGGACCGAGCGAGTTTGTATTGTATGCGCGCACAGTACGCAGGCCACCCGCAAAATATCGCTCGTAGAAAGGCAACTCGTCCAGGTCGCCGTAACCATTACCGTATGCGAGGTCCGAATGCAGCAACAAAGTCAGCGCCTCTGTCATGGCAAAATAAAACTTGGTGTTGTAATTCAGCTTGTAATATTCCAGGTCACTGCCAGGAATCGTAATATTGCCGCCAATCGTCTGTGCACTACCACGCGTCGCGAATACTGTCCTGTTGCGCGTGTCGTGAGAGTAACTTGCAGTCAGTGAGAAGTTGTCAAACTTGTTGCCGTATTTGGCGATAAATTCGACAACATCCAGTGAAGGATTCACACCCACAGTAAGATCGATCGCATTGAATCCAATACCGAGCCTCAGGGTATTCACCTCTGACATTGGAATACCGTAGGAAAGATTCACGCCATAGGAGTTTGACTGATACTCAGCAATTTCTTCCTGGGCAGCATCTCGATTACGGTAGGAGGCGCTTATGGTGCGGCTTATACCATCTACGGTGTAGTATGGGTCTGTGAAAGAGGCACTATAAACTGTATTCGCCCTGTCAGTATTAACATTCAAGGACAGGGCCTGCCCTGTCCCGAGCAGGTTCTCCTGCGTCAGGCCAACATTAAACAACAGGCCCTGCGCCTGTGAAAAACCGGCACCAATGTTAAAGCTACCAGACAATCGTTCGGTCACGGTAACATCAATATCAACCTGGTTATCTGTCCCAGCTACTGGTCGTGTTTCTACTTCTACCTGTTCCATGTAAGACAGGCGTTGAAGGCGCACTTTTGAACGTTCCAGCTTGTCGCTGGCAAGAACCGAGCCTTCCATTAATCGAAATTCCCGACGCAGAACTTCATCGTTGGTTTTGTAGTTACCAAAGAAAGTAATACGTCGAACATATACCTTTCGACCTGGTTTCATTGTATAGATCAGACTAATGGTGCGATCTTCTTCATTGACCTCTGGTAATACAGATACTTTTGCAAATGCATATCCAATGATACCTACCCTGTCTTCGAGCGCCTTCTGGCTTTCTGTCATCATCCTTCTGGAGAAAGTGTCGCCTGGCCTGGTTGTAATCAGCTGCTCAAGCACTGCCTTGTTGATGACCATATCACCCGTCAACTGGACATCCTTGATCGTATATTTCTCGCCTTCGGTGACATTGATCGTCACATAGATATCTTTATTGTCCGGCGTTATCGAAACCTGTGTTGAATCAACATTGAACTTGATATAACCACGGTCCAGGTAATAAGAACGAATGGTTTCAAGGTCAGCCTGAAGCTTGGGTTTTGAGTATTCATCAACACTGGAGAACGGATTCCAGCCAGAAGGGATACCCAGTTGTAACTCATCCAGCAAGGTATCGTCATCAAACACCTTGTTGCCGATAATATTAATTTGCTTGATCAGCGATTTAATACCCTCGGAAATATCTATTTCGATGTTAACCCTGTTCTGATCAAGTTCTTCAACCTTGGTCTCGATCTTTACGTTGTATTTACCCTGGCTGAAATAAACACTCTCCAGTTCCTGGGTCATCTTCTCAAGCAACTGACGATTGAATATCTGTCCTTTGACCAGGCCAACGCCCTTCATTGCATCCTGCAACGTTTCGTCATCAATATCACTATTTCCTTCAATTTTTACATCTGTAATTGACGGGCGCTCCTGCACCTTTACCACGAGTACATCGCCGTCCCTCAACAGCTGAACATCTGCAAAAAACCCGGTTTTAAATAATTCGCGGATGGCATAGGTGATTTGCTTGTCATCAATCGGGTCACCTTGAATGATCGGCAAATAATTCAGCAGAGTGCCGTCAGGTATTTTCTCAAGACCTTCAAGACGAATATCGCTAACGATAAAACTCTCCATTGCATCTGCTGCTGATGCGATGGTGAGAATTAATACTAGGAAGAATGATTTTGCAGTAAAAAAGCGTTTGCGCATCAGTGCCTCATTGCAACAATCGCTGAAAATCATTGAACAAGGCAATCATCATAAGAAATGCCAGCAACATGATACCAATTTGTTGCCCCCTGATCTGAAAAGCTTCAGATACCGGCGCACCTTTAAAGAACTCGATCAGGTAGTAAAGCAAGTGGCCGCCATCCAGCATCGGGATCGGCAACAAGTTGAGCACACCAAGACTGACAGAAATAATCGCGAGGAAACTGATAAACGTGGTGAAACCTATAGTCGCAGTCACGCCGGCATAGGTAGCAATAGTTATCGGACCAGAGATGTTGTCCAGTGAAGCTTCACCTGTGACCATCTTCCACAAAACACGCAGTGTTAATACTGACATATCCCAGGTCTTCTGCATTGCCTTTGGAATTGCCTCTAACAAACCGTATTTCACTTCAACGGTAAGCTCATCGATCACAGTTTCGGGTACATGCTGGTAAGCACCGATATAGCCGCTCTGCTTGTCTTCAATCACCCTGCTTCGAGGTGTTACCACAAGTTCAACCCGTTCACCGGAGCGATCAACAGTAAATCGCATTGTTTTATCCGGACTGGCACGCACCAGGTTTACTATATCAATCCATTTGAATACTTCTGATCCATCAACAGCAATAATCAAGTCACCTTTCTGAAGGCCCGATTCCCTGGCAGCACCATCTTCAGTCACGCCACCTATTTCAGGCGGCAGATCAGGCTGCCACATATTAAAGCCCAACTTCGATACAACATCACCCTCATCTTCCAGTACACGGGTGTCACCAAGCTGAAGTACGCGCACCTGTTCTATACCGTCGATATCACGAACAGTGACACTAATGTTGCCACCATCGAGCCCCTGGTCTATCAACGCGATTCTGAATGCATTCCAGGAACGTATCTCCACATCGCCTACAGTCAGAACCTCATCTTTATCAGAGAAACCGGCGGCGCCTGCAACAGTGTCAGCTTCAGGAACGCCTACCAGTGGACGCTGCGCCGTAGTGCCGACGACAAATACCAGCCAGTAGAACAACATAGCTAGAATGAAATTAAAGAATGGGCCTGCGGCTACGATGGCAGTGCGGTTGAGTAACGGCTGGGAATTGAAGGAGCGGTGTTTCTCTTCTTCGGCGACCTCTCCTTCACGCTCATCAAGCATCTTCACATAACCGCCCAGGGGGATAGCCGCGACGACGTACTCAACCTTGTCCTTATCGTTCTTACGGGTCCATGACAGCAGTGGTTTGCCGAAACCCACGGAGAAGCGCAGGACCTTTACACCGAGCTTGCGGGCGACCCAGTAATGCCCGAACTCGTGAAATGTAACCAGGACACCAATGGCCACAATGAAGAAAAAAATGTTATGTAGAACGCTCATCTAAACTGTCTGCAATCTCGAGAGCCACGAAGTAGCGAGTTCTCGCGCTGATGCATCCACCTCCAGGATTTCATCAATAGTACTTATTTGTTGTTGTTTTATTTCGCCGAGTACTTTCTCTATCAAGTCTGCGATCGCGATAAAGCTGATTTTATGCTGCAAAAAAGCATCGACTGCAACTTCATTCGCTGCATTCAATGCAATTGTTGCCGATCCGCCCGCACGCATGGCTTCGTAGCACAAACGCAAACAGGGAAACCGGCTCAGATCAGGTTTTTCAAACTCCAGTTTTGCGACCTCAATAATATCAAGAGGTTCCACGCCGGAATCAATTCGGTCCGGCCAGGCCAGGCAGTGTGCGATCGGGGTTCTCATGTCCGGATTTCCGAGCTGCGCCAGGATTGAGCCGTCCGCATAAGATACCATTGAATGAATGATGCTCTGCGGGTGAATGACGACTTCGATGCCATCCAGTGGCACGTTAAACAGCCAGTGTGCCTCGATAACTTCCAGACCTTTATTCATCATGGTCGCCGAATCAACAGAAATTTTCTGCCCCATCACCCAGTTAGGGTGACTCACAGCCTGTTCAGGGGTGATATCAGCAAATTTACCCAGTGCCAGGGCTCTGAATGGCCCGCCGCTGGCAGTAAGCAGGATCTTGTTGATGCCAGCTGCCTTTGGATCGTCCGGCAGTTTTGCAGGCATACACTGGAAAATAGCATTATGTTCGCTGTCTACCGGCAGCAATACCGCACCATTACTGTGTACGGCATCCATGAACAACTGGCCGGACATCACCAGCGCTTCCTTGTTGGCCAGTAAAACACGCTTCCCTGCCTGTGCTGCTGCCAGTGTGGGCAACAAACCGGCGGCGCCGACAATACCGGCAATCACGACATCCACTGATGTCATCGCTGCTACTTGCTGCAAACCTTCATTACCCGAGAGCACTTCGGTATTTATTGATGTTTTTAGCAAGCGTTCACGTAACTGCTGTGCCGCATCGGGTTCGGCCATTACTGCATAGCCCGGCTGCCACTGCAGGCACTGTTGCTCCAGCCTGTCGACATCGCTGTTTGCCGTTAGTGCTGTAATCGCATACTTGTCGGGGTGTCGTGAAACCACATCCAGCGTATTCTGGCCAATACTGCCTGTGGAGCCGAGTATCGTTATTTGCTGGGTGCTGCTCATAACACACTCAGCGATGGTAACAGGTATTCACGACCGAGCATGAAAACCGGCATGGCCGCAAGAACACTGTCAATCCGATCCAGAATACCGCCGTGTCCGGGCAGGATACGACCACTATCCTTAACGCCACGCTCGCGTTTCAAAATACTTTCAAACAGGTCACCTACCACAGAAATAACGGTCAACACCATTGCCAGCAGCAGTAATAGCAACGTCGATGTAGCATCAAGACCGAAATAGAAACCGGCTGCGGCTGAATACAGGCCGACAGCGAGCATGGCACCATAAACACCCTCGCGGGTTTTACCGGGGCTAATCACAGGCGCCAGTTTTTTTCTGCCAAACTTCCTGCCGGCAAAATATGCGCCGATATCCGCGACCCAGACCAGCATCAGACCATACAACAGCCATTCGGGCCCCTGGTTAATACCAGCATGGATAGCATTCATGGCGAGTACGGCTGCAGGAATCACCAGTATTCCGGCGAATAATTTGCATGGGGAGAGTTTTGAATCCGGGGCTTTTGGCTTATAGCTGAACATGACAACGGTGATAACCAGCCACCAAAGAACGGCTGCCGATACATATATATGTATAAAATCATTGGCGTACTCAGTCATTAACCATGGAATGGCACATACAACAAGCAGGTATACAATACCAGCTAGTCGTGACAGTCCACTGAGTTTTGCCCATTCGTAACCGGCAATGGCTGCAATGACGAAACTTAGCCAGAAAAAAATCGAAGTCGGCTGAAACAGGATTATGCAGATTATGCCGATGGCCAGTGGAATCGCTGTGAGAATACGCTGGTATAACATTTAAACCGCCTTTACCTGCTCTTCTTCTATCTGTTTGCCCGTTTTGCCGAATCTACGCTGGCGTTTGCTGTAACACAGCAGTGCATCGTTGAAATGTTCTTCGTCAAAGTCAGGCCACAAGGTATCGGTGAAATACAGTTCGGAATAGGCTGATTGCCAGAGCAGGAAGTTACTGATGCGTTGCTCTCCACCCGTACGAATAAACAGATCGGGTTCCGGTAAATCGGCCAGTGCCAGTTCCATGGCAAAACTCTCCTCTGTTACCTGATCAGGTGTAAGCTCACCCTCGGCTATTTTTTGTGCCAGCTTGCGTGCCGCATTTACGATATCCCAGCGACCGCCGTAGTTTGCAGCAATATTCAATTGCAACAGATCATTACGCGCGGTTTTGTTTTCAGCCTGCGCTATGCTGTGCTGCAATTTATCGTGAAAACGGCTGCGATCCCCGATAAAGCGGATACGCACACCCTGCTGTTCCAGTTTGGTAATCTCCGAGTTTAGTGTGGACACGAATAATGACATCAGCCCACTGACTTCCTGCTCGGGGCGGTTCCAGTTTTCGCTGCTGAATGCAAACAGGGTTAAAGCTCGCACGCCTTTTCGGGCGCAAAGCTCGACAATTCGGCGCGTTGATTTGACACCGGCCTTGTGTCCTGCAGTTCTGGGTAAAAGCCGTTTATTGGCCCAACGGCCGTTACCATCCATCACAACAGCAATGTGTTGCGGCATTAGATTTTTATTATTATCAGTGTCTGTCATGCCTATGGAAACTGTTTAGAGGAACCATCTTCGATTGATCTATGAGATCACTAGCAAGAGATAGCTACACTTCCATTAACTCGGCTTCCTTGTCAGCAAGAACCTGGTCAATCTTCGCAATATATGAATCGGTGACTTTCTGAATATTCTCTTCAGCTTTTCTTTCTTCGTCTTCAGAAATTTCTTTTTCTTTCAACAACTCCTTGAAATCACTGTTTGCATCACGGCGTATATTACGTACTGCCACCCTGGCACCCTCTGCTTCCTGCTTAACTACTTTAACCAGGTCGCGGCGACGTTCTTCGGTAAGCGGTGGCATTGGAATCCGGATGACAGTACCTGCAGTAGCAGGGTTCAATCCGAGATCAGACGACATTATGGCCTTCTCTACTTTCTGCACCATATCTTTTTCCCAGGGTGTAACAGACAGTGTTCTGGAGTCTTCAACTGCCACATTTGCCACCTGTTTGATAGGTGTAGCTGCACCATAATAATCAACCTGTATCTGGTCCAGCAGGCTCGGGTGTGCACGGCCGGTACGGATCTTGGTTAATTCTGTTTTCAGTGATTCGACACTCTTACCCATACGCACTTCAGCGTCTTTAATAATCTCATCAATCATTATTACTTCTCCATAACAACAGTCGTACCAATCTCGCTATCATTCATGGTTGCGGGTAACGCACCTTCTTCGTTGAGATTGAATACACGCAAAGGAAGGTTGTTATCACGACACATTACGATGGCCGTCATATCCATCACACCCAGGTTCTGTTCCATGACGTCTGCATACGTGAGTCTTGTGTAACGTTTGGCATCAGGATTTTTTGCAGGATCCGAATCATATACACCATTGACTTTAGTCGCCTTCATAATTACGTCAGCTTCTATTTCAATCGCACGTAAACAGCCTGCTGTATCTGTCGTAAAAAACGGATTTCCGGTACCGGCTGCAAATATCACAATTCGCCCTTTTTCAAGGTGGCGAATTGCACGTCGGCGAACATACTCTTCGCATACCCGGTTAATCCGTACCGCCGAAAGCACCCGGCTTTGTCTGCCAAGTTTTTCAAGGGCATCCTGCATTGCCAGCGAGTTCATCACGGTTGCCAGCATCCCCATGTGGTCACCTGTAACACGATCTATACCTGACTGAGCCAGACCCTCACCGCGGAAAATATTACCTCCACCGATAACCAGGGCGACTTCTACACCCATATCGGCCACTTCGATTATCTCACGCGCAACACGTGACATCATCTTTGGCTCAATACCAAAGTTCATGTTACCCATCAGCGCTTCGCCACTGAGCTTGAGTAACACTCTCTTGTACATAGGATTATCAGCCATTGTTTTTATTTTTCCTGCTCATAAAAAACCGGGATACAAAGGTCCCGGCTTTTTGTATGTTGGCAAATCACTGTTAGTTTAGCTTGCGTTAACTTGTGCCATAACTTCGTCAGCGAAGTTTTCCTGTTTTTTCTCTATGCCTTCACCGACTTCATAGCGGATGAAGCGAATCACTCTGGCATCTTTATCTTTTAGTAGTGCGCCTACAGTCTTGTCCGGGTCCTTGACAAAAGGCTGGCCAACAAGCGTTATTTCTGCAAGGTACTTGCGGATTCGGCCATCAACCATCTTCTCGATGATCTCATCCGGTTTGCCGCTGTCTTTTGCCTGTGCAACAAGAATCTCACGCTCTTTCTCCAGCATCTCAGCCGGAACTTCATCTTCGTTGACGCAAGTTGGCTTGCTGGCAGCAACATGCATAGCAACATCCTTGATCAACTCATCATCGCCATTTTCCACTTCAAGCAAGACACCGATACGGGTACCGTGCAGGTAACTGCCGAATGTACCGGCTTCACTATCCAGCAGACCGAAACGGCGTACCTGGATGTTCTCACCAATCCTGGAAACCATGGCCTTACGTACCTCTTCAACGGTTTGGGAACCGTCAATAGACATATCAGCAAGCGCTTCAACAGACTCGGGCTTATTCTGCAGTGCAGTGTCAGCCACGGCATTGACGAATTCCATGAAATCATCGCCACCGGATACAAAGTCGGTCTCACAGTTCACTTCAGCGATAACTGCAGATTTACCATCTTCGCTAACCTTGATTGAGATGCGGCCTTCTGCAGCAACACGACCAGCCTTCTTGTCCGCCTTGGCCAAACCGGACTTGCGCATGTTCTCGATAGCCACATCGAGATCACCTTCTGCTTCCTGCAGTGCTTTTTTACATTCCATCATGCCTGAGCCGGTACGCTCACGCAGTTCTTTTACCATTGCAGCTGTAATCTGCATAACTATACCTCTAAAAATTCTATTGTAAGGTTATAACTATCTACAAAAACACCAGGTCGCTTATTCAGCCTTTTTAGCGGCTTTCTTCTTGGCAACCTTTTTCTTGGCTACTTTTTTCTTGGCAACCTTTTTCTTGGCTGCTTTTTTCGTCGCTGCCTTTTTCTTGGGCGCAGCTGCAACAGCCTCGTCTTCACTACCTTGTTCAGCAGGTGCTTCAACTTCTGCACCGGCATCAGCTGCTTCAGCTTCCACCTCAGGTGCTTTTTCCTCAGGTTCAGCTTTTACTGCCGGTTTTTTGGCTGCGGCCTTCTTGACTGATACTTTACGCTTGGGCGCAGTTTCTTCTGCAGGCTCCGGTGCGATGACAGCTGATGCGCGACCCTCGATGACGGCGTCGGCAATACCTTGTGCATACAGACGGATAGCCTTGATTGCATCATCGTTACCTGGAACGATGTAATCAATACCTTCCGGTGAATTGTTCGAATCAACGATGCCAAATACCGGAATACCCAGCTTGTTGGCTTCATTCACGGCAATCTCTTCGTGGCCAACATCCACGATGAACAAGGCATCAGGCAGGCCTTTCATGTTCTTGATACCGCCAAGAACTTTCTCCAGCTTGGCCATTTCACGTGTCAGGCCAAGTGCTTCTTTCTTGGTCAGCCTGTCGAAACCGCCGCTGGTTGACATCTCTTCAAGGTCCATCAGGCGTTGAATAGACTGACGAATAGTCTTGTAGTTGGTGAGCATACCGCCGAGCCAGCGATGGTTCACGTAAGGCATACCGCAGCGTTCTGCTTCCTGCGTTATAGTGTTGCGTGCAGCACGCTTGGTACCTACGAACAGCACATTGCCGCGTTGGGCAGCGATCTTGCCGATGGCATTGATGGCATCGCCATACATAGGCAATGTCTTTTCGAGGTTAAGGATATGGATTTTGTTGCGGGATCCGAAAATGTACTCAGACATTTTTGGATTCCAGAATCGGGTCTGATGACCAAAATGCACGCCAGCTTCCAGCATCTGACGCATTGTAACGTTAGACATACTAATCTCCTGATAGGGTTAGGCCTCCATACACCCCATGCAATAACCGTTTTTCTGGTCGGCACCCAATCGCATGTGTCGGTGTATGTGCGAATTAAAATCCGATATAGTCACCCTCTGGGACACCTTGAAAGACGCCGGTCGGATGGCTTATCGACTGAATTGCGTTAAACGCGGCGGCTTTATACCATATTGCAGCCGAGGAAACAACGCATTTTTGTGTAAACCTTTTTCGAGATACATGTGGTATCTCATTATTTATTAAGAGAATTTATCCTTGTCAGTCATAATAAAAACACCTGAAGAAATCGAAAAAATGCGCGTCGCCGGCAGGTTGGCAGCAGAAGTACTCGAAATGATAGAATCCCACGTGCAGGCCGGGGTCACCACCGATGAGCTGGACAGGATCTGTCACGACTATATCGTGAACACACAAAAAGCGATTCCGGCGCCGCTCAACTATCACGGTTTTCCGAAATCCATCTGCACCTCGGTAAACCACCAGGTCTGTCACGGCATACCCGGTGACAAGAAACTCAAGAACGGCGACATCATCAATATTGATATCACGGTGATCAAGGACGAGTTTCACGGTGATACCAGCAAAATGTTCATGATCGGAGAACCCAATATCAAGGCTATTCGCGCCTCGAAAATCGCCCGCGAGTGCATGGTGATCGGTATCAAGATGATTAAACCGGGTATCCAGCTCGGTGACATCGGTCATGCAATCCAGCAACATGCCGAACAGAACCTGTGTTCAGTCGTGCGTGAGTATTGCGGACATGGCATTGGGCGCGGATTCCATGAAGACCCGCAGGTACTGCATTACGGCAAACCCGGTACCGGAATAAAGCTGGAACCCGGAATGACATTTACCATCGAGCCCATGGTCAACGCTGGCAAACGCCATGTAAAGCTACTCGGCGACAACTGGACTGTTGTAACCAAAGACCGCAGCCCTTCTGCGCAGTGGGAACATACACTGCTGGTAACCGACGACGGCTTCGAGGTACTAACACTGCGCAAGGACGAAACCATCTGATGCATGCCACAAGCAAACCTTCAAATACCGACATAAACAGCCTGTTAGATATCAAAGCTGTACGCACTGCGCTTGATGAAGATGCCGCCCAGCTGATTCCAGTACTCAAGCAGGCGGTAACCGATATTAATGATGGTCTGAAACAATTTTACAGTGACGGCGTAGACGTTGAAGACATCGTTTACGGGCGTGCTGCACTGGTTGATCAGCTACTGATCTGCGTTTTTGATCACTACTTTTCCGGCATAAAGCAGCCCCTTGCCCTTATCGCGGTTGGCGGCTACGGCCGTGGCGAACTGCATCCGGCTTCTGACATCGATCTGATGCTGCTATTGCAGGACAAGGAAGAACCTCAGACAGGTGAAGCCATCGAGAAATTTATCACCGCGTTATGGGATGCGCGTCTCGAGATTGGTCAGAGTGTGCGCACACTTGATGAATGCGTTAACGAAGCCAGCAATGACATCAGCGTTGCAACCAATATCATGGAAGCCCGCCTGTTATGCGGCAATGAAGAACTCTTCAGCCAGATGCAGGAACAGACCGGTCCTGACAAGATATGGGACGACCAGTCATTTTTCCAGGCCAAGGTAGAGGAGCAGATTCAGCGCAACGGTAAATTTAACGACACTGCCTACAACCTTGAGCCAAATATAAAAGAAGGTCATGGCGGCTTGAGAGATATTCAGATGATTGGCTGGGTGGCCAAGCGTCATTTCGGCGCGTCCAGCCTGCAGGACCTGGTAGCACACAATTTTCTGCGCCAGTATGAGCTGGATACCTTGCTTGAAGGCCAGCATCTGCTGTGGCGCATTCGCTGCAGCCTGCATTACCTCAGCGGCAGGCGTGAAGACCGCCTGCTGTTCGATTACCAGCATCAACTCGCGATTGAATTTGGTTTCAATGATGATGAAATCCAGCCGCGCAGCAACATTGCCATCGAACAGTTCATGCAACAGTACTATCGCACTGTAATGGAACTCGAGCGCCTTAACGAGATGCTGCTGCAGTTATTCCGTGAAGCCATTATATACAGGGATCGACCCAGCGAACCCGTCGTTATCAATGAATCTTTCCAGGTAAGGCACGGCTACATAGAAGTCACCCACAAGGATGTGTTTAAAAGCAAACCGACCGCCCTGCTCGAGTTATTCCTGATTAATGAACAACACCCTGAAATACAGGGTGTACGCGCGGAAACTATTCGCCTGATACGCGAAAACCGACATCTAATCGATGACGACTTCCGTCAGTCAGATGAAGCCAAACGCATTTTTATTCACATTATTCGCCAGGGTCGCGGTATAACCCACGAATTCAGGCGCATGAATCGCTATGGCATTCTGGCGGCTTACATTCCCGCCTTTGCACAGATTGTTGGACGTATGCAATACGACCTGTTCCATGCATATACCGTGGACCAGCACACGCTGTTCGTACTGCGTAACATGCGCAGACTTTCAGTTCCCGAGTACTGCCACGAGTTTCCGCTGGCCAGTGGCATTTCATACCATATCAAGAAACCCGAGCTGCTTTATCTGGCCGGTCTGTTTCACGACATCGCCAAAGGACGCCAGGGCGATCACTCTGAACTTGGCGCGGAAGATGCCTATATATTCTGCCAGGAACATGGCCTCACTCTGCAGGACTCAAAACTGGTGAGCTGGCTGGTGCGTAGCCATCTGCTTATGTCATTTACCGCTCAACGTAAAGATATCAGCGATCCAGCGGTGATTGCTGAATTCACTGAAAAAGTACAGACGATAGAGCAACTAGACCACCTGTATCTGCTGACCATGTGTGATATCAGAGCAACCAACCCCAAACAATGGAACAGCTGGAAAGACAACCTGCTACTGGAACTCTATAACAAAACGGCACAGGTACTGCAGCAGGGTATCGATAGTCAGGCCAATCGCCAGGATGATATCGACCATAACCGTACCTATGCATTGAGAACGCTGTCAAAAGAAGGTTACGCTGCACTTGAGGTCAGGGAACTGTGGAACAGTTACACCGAAGACTACTTCTTCAGACATACACCAAATGAAATTGCCTGGCACACAAAACTGATAATGGGCCATGAAGATATGAGCTGCCCCCTGGTAGAAACACGTGTGGATGATCGCACCGGCAGTATTGATTTATTTGTTATTGGCAACGACATAGAACATCTTTTCGTTCGTGTCGTCAGCACACTTGGCCAGTTGAAGCTGAATGTCGCCAGCGCCTTCATTATGCGCTGCAAGCAAAACTGCCTGATGGAAACCTACAAGATTATTTTCTCGCAGGACATGAAAGGACAACTCAAGGATTATGCAAAGGAACTGATACCCCAAATCACAACCAAGTTACAACAGCCTCTACCTGACGACGCCAGTATCGCGTCTTTGCCCCGCGTACAGAAGCATTTTCAGATTGATACCATCATTGATTTCACCGAAGTCGAAGGCGGCATGATGACGCGTATGCATGTTGAATCTGCCGACAGACCCGGCCTGCTGGATATTATCGCCAGGACACTGATCATGCTTGATATTCGACTGCATAACGCAAAGGTCTCGACCGCTGGTGAAAAAGCTGTCGACTACTTTGACCTGACTGACAAATCTACCAGAGAACCTTTAACATCAGAGCTGAAGGAAAGTCTGAAGCAAGCACTTCTGGAAAAACTATAAATGTCTGAGACACTCGAGCTCACAAAAGAGTTAATCGCAAGACCATCGGTAACACCCGACGATCAGGGCTGCCAGCAAGTTATCGCTGATCGTCTGCGAAAAATCGGCTTCACTATAGAGAATCTCCGGTTTGAAGACGTCGACAACCTGTGGGCACGTAAGGGTAATGACACACCACTTTTCGTGTTTGCCGGCCATACCGATGTTGTACCTAGCGGCCCTGCTGAGCAATGGAAACATGATCCATTTACACCAACAATAGACGGCGATGATCTTTATGGTCGCGGTACTGTTGATATGAAGAGCAGTATTGCAGCAATGATCTGTGCCTGTGAAAACTTTATAGACAAATACCCCGGCCACCAGGGTTCTATTGGATTTCTTATCACCAGCGACGAGGAAGGGCCATCGATAAATGGCACTGTTAAAGTCGTCGAGGTACTCGAAAAACGCAATGAAAAAATTGACTGGTGCCTGGTCGGTGAACCTTCGTCGACAAACACCGTTGGTGATGTCATCAAAAATGGTCGCCGTGGATCTATCGGTGGCAATCTCATTATCCATGGTGTACAAGGTCACATCGCCTACCCTCACCTGGCAAAAAA